>CALCEC010000036.1 GCA_937900095.1 uncultured Bacteroidales bacterium
AGACAGAACCGATGGCAGGATTAAAGATGAACGGGTGAAGCAGACCTTTTTGAAAGAGGATATTTTTGATATGGGACAGGTTAAGATATCATATCATAACACGGAAATATGCATTTACAACTTGGAAAGAATGTTGATTGAGCTTGTGAGATTCCGTGGCAAATTACCATTTGACTATTACAAGGAGATTATCGGATCGTACAGGAATCGTGTGGAGACTATGGATATTGCGAAGGTAGAAGAGTACGCAGCCAAGTTTAAGCATTCGGATAAAATGATGCAGGTTATTGAGTTGGAGGTATTGTAATGAATTTGTTGGATGAAGTAGATAAAATTAAAAAGGACGGATACAGCGAAGCAAATGCAGAAGCTAAGTTGTGCCAGGATATTATTATAAAGGCAATTTCACAGAGTAGTTTGAATAGAAATGTCACCATTAAGGGTGGTGTAGTTATGCGTAGCATTACAGGTGATATAAGACGTGCGACAGAGGATTTAGACTTAGATTTTATACGGTATTCGTTAGATGATGATTCTATTAGAGATTTTATTATAAAAAATAATAAAAAATAGAGCAGAACAAAACGTGCAAACCGATAATGATACTTAGAAACTGTTTAAATTTATATCGCCAAGTTTTCTATAAGTCAAGAATAGAATGTTTTTTTATTTTTTGCAGGTTGCATAGCCCGCTATGCAACCGCAAAAAAAGGAAGAAACAGGCATTTCTGAATATAAATAACGGCGAAACAAACGACCTGATTTCTATAAAGAAAATATTTTTCAGAAATCTAAACAGTCTCTTAAAAGCAGGCTGTTTCTCAATCTCCGGTATCAAGCATTGCAAGAAACTCATCCTCGCTCACAACACGTACACCAAGTTTGTTTGCTTTTTCAAGTTTCGCAGGACCCATATTGTCACCGGCAAGGATGAAAGATGTCGATTTGCTTACGCTGCCCACATTCTTTCCTCCATTGTCCTCAATCATCACCTTGTACTCATCACGGGAGTGATGTGTAAACACCCCACTGATGACAATACTCTTTCCCTGGAGCTTTGTAGTACGCGACTGCATTGTATCCTCGCCCAACTCGAATTTAAGCCCGGCTTCTTTCAGACGTGCCACAAGCAAGCGATTGGCTTCATCAGCAAAAAACCTTGTCACACTGGCTGCAATACGTTCACCAATCTCTTCAACAGCAACCAACTGCTCAACTGTCGCAGACATAAGGTTGTCAATATTCCCAAATGCCCGTGCAAGACGTTTGGCTACAGTAGCACCCACGAATCTTATTCCGAGCGCAAATATCACACGTTCGAAAGGTACTTCGAGAGATTGTTTTGCAGCAGCCACAATATTCTCGGCCGATTTCATACCCATTCTGGGCAAGAACATGAGATCCTCGGGCAAAAGGGTATATATATCGGCAACATCCTTGACAAGGCCATAATTGAAAAGCATCTCAACCGTTTCGGGACCGATAGAATCGATGTTCATTGCCTCACGTGACACAAAATGTTCTATTTTTCCTTTTATCTGCGGTGGGCACGAAGTATCGTTAGGACAATAATGTCCGGCCTCACCGTCCACGCGCACAAGCGGTGTACCACATTCTGGGCATCTGTCAATAAAAAGCACCTTCTCGCCCACCATAAAACGGGCACCGACATCAACGCCGGTGATTTTTGGAATAATTTCACCGCCCTTCTCTACATAAACCATATCCCCGATATAAAGGTCCAATTTATCAATTATATCGGCATTATGCAACGAAGCACGTTTGACAACAGTACCCGACAGCTGCACCGGGTCGAGGTTTGCCACAGGGGTAACCACACCGGTACGCCCCACCTGATAAGTAACCTCATTGAGACGGGTTAGGGCACGCTCTGCCTGAAACTTATAAGCTATGGCCCAACGTGGTGACTTTGCTGTATACCCCAAGTTTTTCTGTTGACGTAACGAATTGACTTTTAGTACAATGCCATCTGTTGCAAAAGGCAGTTCCTTGCGTTCGGCATCCATTCTGTCAATAAAGGCGAACACTTCATCAAGAGAGCTGCACTTGCACGTTGTTTCCGAGACCTTGAATCCCCACCGTGCCGCAGCCTGCAGATTCTCGTAATGGCCTTCTTCAGGTAGCTGCTCACCCAGCATGAAATAGAGATAGGCATCAAGCTTACGCTTTGCGACAACTGTAGAATCCTGCAACTTCAATGTTCCTGAGGCTGCATTCCTCGGGTTTGCAAAAAGCGGTTCCCCGGCATCTTCTCGCTCCTTGTTCAACTGTTCAAATACGCCCCATGGCATAATGACCTCACCGCGTATCTCGAACTCCGCTGGCCACCCCTCTCCCGAAAGGACAAGAGGAACCGTACGTATTGTCCTTACATTAGCAGTAACGTCATCACCTTTTTCTCCGTCACCACGGGTGACTGCACGCACAAGTTTACCATCGACGTATGTCAACGAGATGGAGGTTCCGTCAAATTTGAGCTCACAGCAGAGCTCGAACTCTTCGTTGAGTCCTTTCTTCACCCGTTCATAAAAATCGGCAACCTCGTTTTTGGAATAGGTATTTCCTAAAGAGAGCATCGGATACCTATGTTGCACCTGCTTGAACTCCTTTGTTATGTCACTGCCCACGCGGAGTGTTGGAGACGTCGCATCGTACATCTCGGGGTGCTCCTCCTCCAATCTCTGCAGTTCCTTGAGCAGCATATCAAATTCATAGTCACTTATTATCGGAGAATTCAGCACGTAATAACGATGGTTATGTTCGTGCAGTTCACGGCGCAATTCCAACAAACGTTCCTGTGGTGTCATAATACAGTCTTAAAAATTCCATGCTAAGATAATAACAAACGGGCGAAAGTCATGCAAGCAAGTAACATAATTTTTGTATCTTCACCTAAAGGTGCACATACTTTCTTTGGGGCGGCAAGCCGCACTCCTTTGGGGAGCTAAAGCTTTGTGCAAAGCACGCTCCTTGGTAAAGCTAAAGCTTCAGTCGTCGCAACCAAAGCTCTCGCTTCGGTGTCGCAAACGACGCTCATTCCGCGTCGTCACAGTAAAAATACAAAGCAAACTTTGTCTTTTCGCTCGTTTATTGCTATCTTCGCGGTGAACTCATAAAAACAGACCCGATAACCGTCAATAACAAAAAGAGCCACCCGACACAGATAGCCGACCGATGAAGCGTATCATTACCATATTGCTCCTGTCTGTTCTCTCTATAACGCTTTTCTGCGGTAGAGACGGCAGTTTCACACCCGGCAATGAAGCGGTCGCAGACAGCACTTACAGCAGAATCAACGATTCGTGCAAAGCCGGCATCGACGGATTATCCGACAGACTACACTGTTGCAGTTTTGAATTGCCGCAAGGCAACAGCATCCGCTTTGGCCGGCAGGACGAGCACAACCAGCAGCGCCACGTAGGGAACAGCAGAGTTTCCCTATGCGCTACAGCACAATCAGAGCAACAGAAACCATCAATATCAAGCTGCTACATTATAAAAGAGGTAGCAGAGTCCCGTCATGCCAGAGGGTACTACATCTATGCTCTCAGGCATATAATAATTTAGCGTTACATTGTTATAATCAGCTTCTTATATGTATTGCGCAAAATATATGCTATAAAAGACATATAATATGCGCAGTGCATCAATAGTCTATTTTATCAACAATGAAACAATGAATTATGAAAAACGAAATTGACAAGGAATTCCTAAAAGCAAACAATATTACAGCGAAAAAAGAGACATCTATCCTACCAATAGCAATAATTGTTGTCGCAGCAATCATACTGTCGGGAGGATTATGTATAGACAACGAGAGTGACATAAAGATGCCGGTACTGCTTATTGCATTCGTTACTGCAATCTTTGGAGTTGCAAAGATGTTCAATTTGCCCACAGTGCTTGTACACGAGCCACACAACGAAATTCTAAAAGAAGAAGAGCTGTTTTTTGACATAAAGGACAAAAACAGTGTCATAGATATGTTGCGCAAGGGAGAATTCCAGAGATTGCGCTCACAAGCGAAAGACAGCAACAATTATCCTTTGAAGGCAGAACTATTCTACACTCCATCGGGCAGCATTGCATTATTCCGTGTATACCACTTTGTACCATACGCATTCGAGCCGCTTACAGAGTACGAAGTATACAATAAATAAGAGATAAATACCATATCAAGAGTCAAATGTTTGTTGTCAAGCCTCCGGGATTCCGGAGGCTTGTTTTATAGTTAAACTTCGTCAAAAACAGCAATTCAACAGAGATGTTCACTTATTTACATTGTTTGTATTGTAAATATCATGAAACACTTATGAAAAAATTCATCATTACAGCAGCCTTTATTATCCTGACAACAGTATGCAGCGCACAAGTCTATTTTGGTGGAGGCATAAAGTTCTGGGACAATAGCGATGACAACCGCACCACAATAAGTTTCACTCCGGAGGTAGGATACAGAGTAAGCGAGCGTTTTGCCTTTGGAGCAAAACTGGGCTATGAGTACAACAAAGAAAAAGGAGCACATACCGACAACTATTCAGCCGAGCCTTACCTGCGGCATTTCATATACACCATAAACAACTTCGACCTCTTCTGGGAAGGAACTCTCGAACTATGCTACTCCGACCCGAGCGACAGAGCATCAGGCTACTGCTTAGGAATTGGAGCAAAGCCCGGTATAAGCTACACCATAAACGAACACTTCTGCATAACTGCCTTTATTGGATTTTTCGGTTACAGACATTGCGACAAGGATTTTACACACCCCAGATATGAACCGGGGCTGGGCATCAACTTCATCAATGAGCTTGCATTCAGTTTTTATTACCATTTATAGCCACCTTAAACAAGAAGTCACTTCATTTTTAGCGCAAAACAGCCACCAATTGAATTAAAATGAGTAATTTTGCCGCCGCTAATCAAAAGCATAAGGCATACTATGAAATTCATTGTTCAGTTCGGAATAATTCTGGTAATATCATTTATCGGAGAGATACTCAACCGCATAATACCGCTTCCGGTACCGGCAAGCATCTACGGAATGGGCATACTGTTCATTGCCCTGTGTACAGGAGCAATAAAACTGTCGGCTGTCAAAGAGACCGGGAAGCTACTGATTACAATAATGCCTCTCATGTTCATACCACCGGCTGTCGGGTTGTTGGAATCATGGGACATCATGCAGGAATTCATTGTTGCTTTGATAGTAATATCTATTGCATCGACAGTAATTGTCATTGCTGCAACAGGACACGCGACACAGTTCATTATAAAACATAAGGAGAAGGAGGGGAAAAGATGAAAGAGATTATAAGCAATTCACTCTTCTTTGGTGTCGCATTGAGTGTTGGCGCATATATCCTTGGTGCGACAATAAAGAAAAGATGGAACATATTTATCTTTAATCCGCTGTTGGTCGCTATCACCATTACAATAGCAACACTGTCGGTGTTAGGCATTGACTACAGCGACTACAATAATGGAGCGCAGTTCCTCACATATCTGCTCACCCCTGCAACTGTGGCACTTGCCATACCATTGTATGAGCAAGTGATGCTGCTGAAAAAAAACCTCACGGCTATACTTGTAGGAATAGCATCGGGTGTACTTTGCAGCGGAATATCAATTTTCCTGTTGGCCTTGCTGTTCGGGCTCGACCACACACAATATGTAACTCTGCTGCCCAAGTCAATAACCACAGCTATAGGCATAAGCCTGTCGGCAGAGCTCAACGGATATGTAGCAATAACAGTTTCGGCCATAATCTTCACAGGACTGATCGGCAACATTGCAGGCGGCATTCTATGCGAATTGCTCAAAATAAAGAACCCGATAGCCCGAGGTGTTGCTATAGGAACATCAACACATGTCATGGGCACATCCAAGGCCATGGAGATTGGCGAGATTGAAGGGGCAATGAGCAGTCTGTCTGTGGCAGTTGCCGGCTGTATGACCGTTGGGGCAGCCATTATGTTCGAGTGGTGGATTTAGGAATAGTCCGATTTATTTTAAAAATATTACAAAAGTAGCCTATATCACCTTTTTTATATCCAGAAACACATTATATATAAAGAATTATCGCTATATTAGCACATTATTAATCTAACAACAGAAATTCATTATGGTTATCGCAGTAGATTTTGACGGAACAATAGTTGAACACAAATACCCGGAGATTGGTAACGAGCGCCCATTTGCCACATACACATTACGCAAGCTCATAGAAGAGAGACATCAGCTGATTATGTGGACTGTACGCCGAGGCAAAGAGCTTGAGGCAGCAGTCGAATGGTGCCGTGCAAGAGGCGTTGAGTTCTATGCCATAAACAAGAACTTCCCCGAGGAGACCGTTGAGCCGCACGGCGGTTACAGCAAGATCAATGCAGACATGTTCATTGACGACCTTAATCTTGGCGGAATACCCGACTGGGGACAGATTTATTCAATGATTTCAGAGAAAAAGAGCTGGAAAGATATATATTCTTCATCTCAAGATGATGAACCTAAAAGAAAGAAAAAAGGATGGTTCTGGTAATAACGCCACCGCGACAATAAAAAGGTATTTTTTATTCATTAATAATCAAGCAATTGACAAATTTATGAAAAAAACAGTAAAACCGTCAACGCGAAGACAAAAAATAAAAACAAGGGAAAGTGTCTGTGATGAATTGGGAATGTCTTTATCAGAAATGTATTTGAAACTGGAAAGAGCAAAAACGAATCATTTTATGCAGGAATATTCTTACAAACTTCAACGAAAATTAAGCTAACGCCTAAAGTAACAATAGCCAAATAATCTCCCTTTAACCTACCTAATGCAATAGACCCAACAATAAATCCTATAACACCAGTAGCTAAAGCTGCAATCAAAACATCTATAATTATAAATACATAACCTAAAGGATGTAATTGGCATCCAGCATGTGTATAAATAATTTGTTTATACTCATTAACTTCATATAGACCATGCATAAATTTCGCAATTAATCCAGCTACAGTATAGCCAACTAATATGAATCCACCATGTCCTAATACAAACTCACCCAAGCAACCACATATAACATTAAGAGATAATGCGGCTATAGAATAAATTAAAATATAATTTATTAAATTAGGTAATCTAATGCTTCCTTTAATTAAAATTGTGAAAGCAAGCAATAAAACAACAGTAACAATAGTGCTAATAAAATTTTTCTTATTCATTCTCTTAAAAGCCATACATTACACCTTCTCTCTAATATCCTTTCCAAGAAGTCCAGCAGGCTTAAATAGCAATATGATAACAAAAATACCATAAACAATAGTAACAGTCCAACTTGATATTCCATAAACAGCAGCAAATTCACTTATTAATCCAATTAATAATCCTCCAATAACCGCACCTGGTAAACTACCGATACCACCAATAACTGCAGCAACAAAAGCATTCTTATAGCGTTTTTTTAAATTAGAAATCCCGCCTTTTTCTTTTTGAATGTAATAAATCAAAAAAGCAAACAAAACAGGGAAGAAAAACAAAAAACCTAAAAGAAAAAAGAAAATATTATATTTCCAAGATTCCATCAATTAGACGTTGTAAGAAAATTAATATGGAATGTTAGAGATTGTGGGGTAGGAAAAAATTATTT
>CALCEC010000037.1 GCA_937900095.1 uncultured Bacteroidales bacterium
TGGACAGTTAGTATGAATTGTTTGATGTATTACTTTTAATAAAAACGTAAACATTAATAAACAATGAAAAAGAATTGGTTTTATTTATTTCTGTTGATGGCAGTCGCCGCCATCAGGCAGGATATGCTCTTTGAGCAATAAAGACACCAGCGCCACCGTATTTTTCACCCCAAACTTGGCCAACAGCCGCTTCCGATACCATTTCACGGTTTCAACGCTGAGGTGCATGCGGTCGGCAATCTCCGGATTGGAGCACCCCTTACAAACATCATAGAGAATACGCTGTTCCGGAATGGTGAGGCGCACGGCCTTGCTGGCTGACTGCCGGATGATGGCTTCTACCGCAGGACTGATGTAGCGCTGCCCTTTCCATACTTGTTCTATGGCGGTGATGAGTTCGTCGATAGGGGCACTTTTCAACACATAGCCATGAACGCCGCTCTCCAGCATCCGCCTTATAACGCTATATTCGTCGTGGATGGTGACAGCGACTATCCTGACTTTGGGGAAATCTGTCGTGACCCATTGGCAGAATGCCGTGCCGTCGCCGTCGGGCATGGAGATGTCAAGCAGCAGCACGTCCGGACAGCGTTCTGCCATCGCAAGTCGACAGTCGTTGAGTGTTGTGAAACAGCGGCTGACATGTACGGTGTCGCTATGATTGACGGCATCCGTCAGTCCTTCGTTGAACATCGTGTGGTCATCCACGATATACACATCTATCTTATATTTCATAATGGCAATGTGAGGTTGATTTCTGTTCCTTCGTTTTCGCTGGTGACAATTCGCAGCGTCCCGTGGTATGAGGCTATACGCTCGCGGATGTTTTGTAAGCCCATTCCGTTTCCGTCGGCCATGCCCTTTCCGTTGTCGCTGACGGTGAGGGTCACTTCGTGCGCTGTCTGCATCAGCTGGACGTCAATATGGGTAGCCTCGGCATATTTCATGGCGTTGTTCACCAGTTCGTAGGCACAGCGGTAGAGCGTCAGTTCCCACTCTTTGCTGAGTCGGATGTCGCCGTATGTCTGGAATGCTGCGCCTGGAACGGAGCGTGCAAAGTCGCGAAGGGCTGACACCAGTCCCCCTCGCAACAACTCCTCAGGCATCAGATGGTGCGAGATGCGGCGTAGCTCGGTATGCGTCGTGTCAAGCAGTCGCAAGGTCTCGTCCTTGCTCGCGTTTCCCCCTATTTTCAGTCGGAGCAACGACAGCATACCGCCCAGCGAGTCGTGCAGCTCGCGAGCCAGGATATGTCGCTCTTTCGCCTCTGTCTCTAACGCCACCTTGGCGGCCAGCAGTGCTTTCTGCCGACGGTGAGCCAGATGCAAATAGACCATCAAGGCTACGGCTGCGGCCAGCAGCGCTGCGGCCAGGCACAACAGCCATCGCCAGAGCCGCTGCTCGCTGGCCAGTTGTGCTATCCGGGCCTCCTTCTTTTCCGTTTCGTAGAGAACCTCCATCTGCGAGAGACCGCTCTGATAGTGGTCGGTGGCATAGCGGTTCATCAGGTCGTATGCCTTGTTCATGTACTCGCGCGCCCTGGTCTTGTCACCTAATTCAGCGTATATCTCTGCCAGCAGCATATAGCCGCTTTTGTCGGCAATGGTCGCTGCGGAATCGGGGCGTACGCTCTTCAGCGCATATTCCAGCGCCTCTTGCCACCGCTGCTCAGCCATCGCCACCTCGCAGGCAGCTATATACACCTCGCTGACTTCGTCGAAAATGATTTCCTGCGGGATATTCTCCAATGCTTCTTGCACGCACACCTTGGCCTTCGCCACCTCTTCATGACCCTCCATCAGCAGTATGTGGGCTTTCAAGGATAGCGTATAGACATACGCCGTGGGGTCTGCCTTGCGGTGCGACGTGTAGTAGCGCAATGCCAAGTCTGCCGCTTGCAGGGCTTTGTCATAGTCGCCCGTATGGTAGTAAACGCCAGCGAGTCCCTTCCTGGGCATCGTTATCATCAGTGAGTCTCCCGATGCTTCTGCTTTCTCGATGGCTTTCAGGTAGTTGCGCTCTGCCTCCCGATAGTTGCCCATCTTACTGTACAGTTCACCTATATTATAATAGAGCACCACCTGACTCTCCTGCCAGTCGTACTTCTCGAAGATGGGCAGTGCCCGCTGGTAGTAGTGGATGGCCAGATGTGCCTTGTCCTGCATA
This sequence comes from uncultured Bacteroidales bacterium, assembly GCA_937900095.1. GTDB lineage: Bacteria > Bacteroidota > Bacteroidia > Bacteroidales > Bacteroidaceae > HGM04593. The sequence goes on from CALCEC010000037.1 coordinate 2,167, forward strand.
TTATAGACATTGCCCAGACTGCCGTAGACGACGGAGCGGGCATCGTCAATGGTCTTCGCGTCATAGCGGCTCTGCGTGGTCATGGTGTCGATGACGGCTAACGCTTGTTGATACAGACCGATGGCCTCGTCATACTCCCCGCGTCCATAGTGCATTTGTGCAAAATGACGTATCACGTTCTGCCGCACGTACAGCCCGTCTTGCTGATAACTCAGGGCCAGCGCCTTGCGACCGTAGTATTCGGCCTTCTTGCCGTCGTAGGGCAGCCAACCCCGCATCAGTTCGTCGTAGGCAAGCAGCAGGTCATCGCCCTTGGGCGGGTGATTACTCTTCAGAGCCGCTTCCAGGGAGTCAATGCGGGCGTTGCGATGGTCGTTGTAGGCCTGGGCCGACAGGCAGGCAAACAGGCAAAGAGTCAGATACAAATGCTTCATAACAGCCACAAAGTTACACATTTCACGCCATATTCTCCACCCCATGGGGTGGAATTTCGCGCCGTCAGCTGTATTTCCCCCCTTTGGGGTAGCAGGAAACAGGAATAAATAGGGTTACTTTGAACCAATATTCACAATATTCATTCATTTAAACGTTTTAGATTATGAGTAGAATTTTACTTTCATTGGCAGCCTTCGTGCTCTCGCTGACGAGCGCACAGGCCAGCGTGGTGATTAACGAGACGAATTTCCCCGACGAGGCGTTGCGCAACTATGCGTCGCAATACGACGAGGACGGCAACGGCACGCTGAGCGACGCGGAACTGGCCACGATTACAAGCATCAATGCCGGCGGCATCCTGAACCTGAAGGGTGCCGAGCACTTCACGAACCTGGAAGAACTCCAATTGTGGGGCTATTCGGAAGAGCAAAGCATCCGGGAGATTGACCCCAGCGTGTTTCCGAAGCTCTATCGTTTCACCTTGGGGGAATGTAATGGTGTGACGGCACTGGACTTCAGCAGGAACACGATGTTTGAGCAAATAGAACTGTCGCGCTGCTCCAACGTCCAAGCCCTCTCGTTACCAACCAGCGTGAAAGAAATCATTCTGTACGGCACACCGAAACTGACAGCACTCGACGTCAGCAAGTTGACTAACCTGACGGGATTATGGATGCAGCATACGGGCATCACCGACCTCGACTTCTCGAACCATCCCGCCATCCAGCTCGTCAGCATTCAGGGCGAAGAGGATGCTGTAGATAAGATGAACTCGCTGAACCTTCAGAACTGTGCGACCTTAGAGAATGTCGACATCCGCTACACCACCATCAAGTCGCTCTCGATGAAGCACCTGCCCATCGTCCGCACGCTGATGATGCTGAACAACGACATCACCACCATCACCATCGACGACTGCGAGGAGTTCAACGACATCACCTGCGACCATAACGTTTTAGGCACACTCATCCTGACCAACAATCCGCAGCTCAGAGCCGTCAACTGCGAGGACAACCGCCTGCAGGTGCTCATTGCCGACAACTGCCCCGTGCTCGGCCGGGTGCAGGCTTTCAACAACCGGCTGATGTGGCTCGACCTGAAAGACGTGATGAAAGGCAATGTGGACGAAAGCACCTTGAAGCTCGACAATCAGCAGCCCACCGTACAGGCAGTAAAATTGTCGCCAACAGAGACGGGACTGCGCGTGCATGAGCGGCTCGACGTCGGCCGTGTGCTGAACCTGCGAGCCAAGGGTATCGCCCAGACGCCCAAGGAGGTGTTCGTCGACGGCATCCGCTATTTCGTGTTCTACGACGACGGTCCTGATACACCCAACCTCGTGGGCTCTGACTGCGGCTATGTCTACGAAACCAAGTGGCCTTATCCTTGGATGGACGAGAACTCGAAGGACAACAACCTGCCCGTCACACTCAACGTCACCTCGTGGACGAAGCACCAGGCCTTCCTGACGCTTTCGCAGAGCCGCGTGGAGGGCAAGTATGGCGAACCGGCCCCGGCGGCCCCCACCGTGACCCGCTCGCAGGACTACGACGGAAAGATTACCTTCTCGTCGAGCAATGAAAGCGTGGTCAAAGTGAATGCCGAGACGGGCGAGCTGACCGTCGTGGGTGCCGGCACCGCCATCATCAGCGTCAGCGGTGCAGAGACCGACTACCGTCTGGCTCCCGTCACCAAGACCTACACAGTATATATAGAGAAGGCAACACCCGTCATTGCCTTCCCCACTGCCGAAATCAATGCTACATACGGCGAGACCGTGCCCCTGAACCCTCTCACCGTGACCTGGTATGAGGGCACCGTGACCTACGCCTCTGTCAACGAAGAGAAGGCAATCGTCACTGCCGATGGTGTCGTTACCACGCTAGGAGCCGGCGACGTCACCATCAAGGGTATAGCACCCGAAACCTCGAACTTCAAGCGTGGCGAGGTGACCTACATGCTCCACATTGACAAGGCGTCGCCCATCTTGTCCTTCGAGAAGAACGGACTGACGGTACTCTTAGGCGAAGCCGTGCCCGAGAACAAACTCAACGTGGGACTCTACGACGGTGAAGTGCAGTACACCAGCAGTGACGAGACTGTCGCCACCGTCAATGCCCAAGGCATAGTAACTGCAATAGCCATAGGCGAAGTGACCATCACAGCCACAGGTGCAGAGACCGACAACTGCTACGAGGCCCAACAGGCTCAGTATCAGCTGACCATATCCGACGCCTCTGGCATCAGCACCATTACGTCCGATGCTGCCAGCACAGGCAAGGTCTACAACCTGAAAGGACAGCAAGTAAACCTGTCGACAACTGGCAAAGGGGTATATATCATCGATGGAAAGAAAGTGGTGAGGGATTGAACACATACTGTCCGCGTTTCATCTTACCCCAGTGGATAGCGTGTTGCAGGCAGTGGTGGTAACAGGCCAGGCAATTCGTGCAACTGCCATCATGCTTCCAGCGTGGTGGCAGTCCTTCTATATCATCTACAGGGCATAGCTTGGCACATAGACCGTGAGCCCATTTGGAACAATGCGTTGGAATGGGCTGCGGAAAATATCAGGAAGGCAGATATCGGGGTAAAGGTGGTGTACGAGTGGGTGGATGAACCAACGGCCGACCTCACCGAACCCGATGAAACAGGTGCCGTAGATTTAGGATTATCCGTTAAATGGGCTGCATGTAATATTGGAGCTAACTCACCAGAAGAATATGGTAATTATTATGCTTGGGGAGAAGTGGAACCGAAGAATGATTATATCATAGATAACTATAAATTTGCAAAAAAGAAATACGGATATTATGATTATGAGTTACCTAACGGATTAAGCGATATAACGGGAACTGAATTTGATGCAGCAAAAGTAAATTGGGGGAATAATTGGAGAATGCCAACTAAATTGGATTTTTTAGAACTAATTAATAATACAACTTTCGTTATAACAAATTATAAGGGTGTAGAAGGTATAAGAATTATAGGTCCTAATGGAAATTCAATCTTTATACCGAATGCTGGATATTGGGATAAGTATGGAATTAATGCTAAAGCGACAGATTCAGAATTATAGTCATCATCTGTTAGGGAAGATTATATAAACTATGCATATTGTTGTGAATGGGGTTATTATATCCATTCACATGAGAGATATATTGGCTTAACAATCCGAGCAGTAAGGGATTAATGTGATTGATGATATTAATAGCAACCTCATAATTACAAGATAGTAGTTTCTGAATCTGTTACTAATTTGTTTATTTTGATTATCTAGGATATAACATCTCCAATCTGCCGTAAAAAAAACAAAAAAATATTAAAATCAATATTCTATTTGAAAAATATATTATATATTTGCATACAACTTAAGTTATAAATGAAGTTTGAGAATGTTGAAATAGAACTTTTGGAGGAATCAGATTCGGTTAATATATATTCTATAAAAAAAGAAGGAGAAACATATACTGAGTTTGAAAAATTCTTGTTAAACAACAAAAATGTTGATTCAACAGGAATTGCTATCATAATGGCTAGAATTGAAAAAATTAAAGAAGAAGGTTGTTTTGAACATCATTTTAGATATGCTGGCAAGAAACGTGACCGTACATTCTCATTACCTAGTCATTTTGATGTTGGCAAATTAAGAGTTTATTGTATTGTCCTTTCAAAGCAAATAATTATATTAGGCAATGGCGGTGTCAAAACCACTCGTACGTATAATGAAGACCCTTGGTTAAACAAGTGTGCAGAAGATATGAAAGAAACGGATTTCTCGATTAAAAAGAATGAAAAATTAAAAAGAATTAAGATTGCTAGCAAAACTATTAGCGGAAAACTGACGTTAAAAATCAAAAGTCATGAAAGTGAATAAAATAATGCAAGAATGCAGAGAACTAATAACTCCTGAAATTAAAAGAAATGTTGAGTTATCAGTATTTATTGCTAATCGTATTCTTGAAATATTAACCGAAAAGAATATGACACAACGTGAGTTTGCAAAAAGGCTACATAAGTCGGAGTCTGAAATTTGTGTTTGGTTAACAGGTTTGCATACATTTACAACTAAAACAATTTCAAAGATAGAGATAGCATTAGGTGAAGAAATCATAACCACTAAGAAAGAAAAGACAAAAGCAAAATTTATAGATTTTGTCTATATTACGAAGGTTAACATTGACAAGAATTCTACATCGTATAACAACAATGTGGAATATCGTGAACAATACGCAAACTGCTGACAACATGAAAGAAACGAAAACTGAGCACTGCCTCAAGATGAGAATCTCGCAGATTATAGAAACAAACTTCAAAATCTGCGGTGATTTATTGATGTCTAACGAGATTGATGAAAAAGAAATACAAGTTAAAATTGCAGTTCGTTTCTCTCATAAAAATAGAGATGACCTGTTTTCAATTACTGTAGCTGCAATATATGAACAAACAAAGGATAATATAAGCAAGGACATTGCCTTAGTGGAAACTACGACAATCTTTGAAATAGAAGAAATAACAAATTATTTTGACTTTAATGATGACACAATTGTAGATAAAGCAAATTTAATACCACAATTATTAAGTGTATCTATTGGTAATACAAGAGGATATGCGGCTTCAAAATTAGCAAATACCCCTTTGTCAAAATTCCCAATTCCAATGTTTGATTCAAAAAATTTTGAACCTACAAAAAACAGAGTTTGAGGATTGTTAATGATTTTCATATAACAAAATATATCATTCCCTAACGAAGCAATGGTCTTTTGCTTCGTTTTTTTTTAAAATCCAACAAATCATAACATGCCAACACTTCATCTTTCCTTATTCCAAGATAACGCTTTGTAATAGCAATGTTGGAGTGATTAAACAGTTCACTTAACATAACCAATGCCAACTCGCCATTGCTAGAAGCATTTTCATAAATGTGGCGACCAAAGGTTTTTCTTAACGAGTGGGTAGAAAAATTCTTGACTGATTTTAACCCATATCCAGTCTTTATATCCTTTAGGAGTACATTTATACGCTGAATGGTGTAAACTCTGTTCCTGTGACTGATAAAGCACATTTCCTGCTTGTTTAGAATGCCGAGTTTCTTGTAGCAATCTCGAATATGCTTTTGAAAGTTGGCATTGATTCTAACCTCTCTCTGCTTTTTTGTTTTTTCTCGACAATCTCAAAGGTATTGCCATCAAGGAGCATTGCCCATGTTAATTGAAGCAAGTCTGAAATACGCAATCCGAAAAACATTCCACACCCAATAAGCAAACCAAAGGTAGTATTTATCCGCAACCGAACAAAATATTTGCGCAACTTTTTACATCGCTTATTTACTGATTATCAGCACATTACGGTTATTTTAATAATTACAACACCCTGTATATCAAGTTGCTATGGACAATCCAGTCATCCCGGCTGAACAAAAGCATTGATAATCAAGAGATTGTCGATGCTTTTTGTTTTTAATGGCATTAACCGGGATATACCTATAGTACACATTTTGGTTCAGTAGCAAAAAGGTGTGGATTTTTATGAGCACAATGCAAAATTAT
>CALCEC010000038.1 GCA_937900095.1 uncultured Bacteroidales bacterium
TAGAGCATTAGCCTTCCAAGCTGAGGGTCGCGGGTTTGAGCCCCGTCTTCCGCTCTTTTTCAACGCTGTTATAGCTCAGTGGTAGAGCACTTCCTTGGTAAGGAAGAGGTCCCGAGTTCAAGTCTCGGTAACAGCTCTGGAGAAGAGCTTTTTTGTCTTGATAAGTCAAGGCTTGTGTTAGTTGAAATATAGGTAAATATATTGTTATATTAAAGCTTAAAACTATGGCAAAAGAAAAATTTGAGCGTTCCAAACCACACGTAAATATTGGAACAATTGGTCACGTTGACCACGGTAAGACTACTTTGACCGCTGCCATCACAACTGTATTGGCTAAGAGAGGTCTTTCAGAGTTGAAGTCATTTGACCAGATCGATAACGCTCCCGAGGAGAAAGAGCGTGGTATTACTATCAATACTGCACACGTTGAGTATCAGACAGAGAACCGTCACTATGCACACGTAGACTGTCCGGGTCACGCCGACTACGTTAAGAACATGGTTACCGGTGCTGCTCAGATGGACGGTGCTATCATCGTTTGTGCTGCTACTGACGGTCCTATGCCTCAGACACGTGAGCACATCCTTCTCGCTCGTCAGGTAAACGTTCCACGTCTTGTTGTATTCTTGAACAAGTGCGACGTTGTTGATGACGCTGAGATGCTCGAGCTCGTTGAGATGGAGATGCGTGAGCTTCTTTCATTCTATGAGTTTGACGGCGACAACACTCCTATCATCCGCGGTTCTGCACTCGGCGCTTTGAACGGTGTTGCTGAGTGGGAGGAGAAGGTAATGGAGCTTATGGCTGCTTGTGACACATGGATTCCACTGCCTCCACGTGATATCGATAAGCCTTTCTTGATGCCTGTTGAGGACGTGTTCTCAATCACTGGTCGTGGTACTGTTGCTACAGGTCGTATCGAGGCTGGTATCGTTAAGGTAGGTGATGAGGTTGAGATCCTCGGTCTCGGTGAGGACAAGAAGACTGTCGTTACTGGTGTTGAGATGTTCCGCAAGCTCCTCGATCAGGGTGAGGCTGGTGACAACGTAGGTTTGTTGCTCCGCGGTGTTGACAAGAACGAGATCAAGCGTGGTATGGTACTTTGCCACCCGGGCCAGATCAAGCCTTATTCTACTTTCGAGGCTCAGGTTTATATCCTGAAGAAAGAGGAGGGTGGTCGTCACACATCATTCCGTAACAAGTATCGTCCTCAGTTCTACCTCCGTACAATGGACTGTACAGGTGAGATCTCTCTTCCTGCAGACGTTGAGATGGTAATGCCTGGTGACAACTTGAAGATCACTGTAACTTTGATCTATCCTGTTGCTCTTAACGAGGGTCTGACATTCGCTATCCGTGAGGGTGGTCGCACAGTAGGTGCCGGTCAGATTACTAAGGTTATCGAATAATAAGATACATCTATAAAAATCCGGTTCCTTCGGGAACCGGTATTTACGGGAATAGCTCAGTTGGTAGAGCACTGGTCTCCAAAACCAGGTGTCGGGAGTTCGAGCCTCTCTTCCCGTGCCATAAATAAAAGATTATGCTGACTAAATTCATAAATTTCTGTAAGGATTCTTACAATGAGCTCGTGCATAAGACAACTTGGCCGACAATGAAACAATTGACGAGCCAAGCGTTTCTTGTTCTTTATGCATCATTGATGATTGCTTTTGTTGTATTTGTTATGGACCAAGCGTTCCAGTTTGTAATGGAAGTTGTTTATCCTTAAATAAATCAAACAATAATGGCAGAGAGCAATAAGAAATGGTATGTTCTGCGCGCTATCAGCGGTAAGGAGGCTAAAGTAAAGGAATATATCGAGGCGGATGTGAAGCTTCGTGGCCTTACCGATAAAGTGTCTCAGGTCCTTATTCCAACAGAGAAGGTAGTTACTGTCCGCAACGGCAAGAGAATCGTGAAGGAGAGATCCTATCTCCCCGGTTATGTCCTTGTTGAGGCAGAGCTTGTTGGTGATATAGCTTTTATGCTCCGTCACACTCCTAACGTGTTGGGCTTCCTGGGTGGCATGGAACAGCCGACCCCGATACGCCAATCAGAGATCAATAGAATCCTGGGTACTGTGGATGAACTGCAGGAGGTACCCGAGGAGACAAGTGTCGAGTTTACACTCGGTGAGGTCGTGAAGGTGAATACCGGTCCTTTCACAGGCTTCAATGGCGTAATTGAGGAAATCAATACCGAGAAGAGACGTCTGAAGGTTATGGTAAAGATTTTCGGCCGTTCTACTCCGGTAGATTTAGGTTATATGCAAGTAGATAAAGAGTGATGCGGCTTCCACACATCACTCGAATGTTGTTAATTTTATAGATTTTTTTTACAATGGCAAAAGAAGTTGCTGGACTTATCAAGTTACAGATTAAAGGTGGCGCAGCAAATCCATCACCTCCAGTAGGACCTGCACTTGGTTCTAAGGGAATCAACATCATGGAATTCTGCAAGGCGTTTAATGCCAGAACCCAGGATAAGGCCGGAAAAGTTTTGCCTGTTATCATTACTTATTACGCAGACAAGTCATTCGATTTCGTCGTAAAGACTCCACCTGTGGCAATCCAGTTGCTTGAGGTTGCAAAGATCAAGAGTGGATCTGCAGAGCCTAACCGTAACAAGGTTGCATCAGTGACCTGGGAGCAGGTAGAGGCTATCGCGAAAGAGAAGATGCCTGACTTGAACTGCTTTACTGTAGACGCTGCCATGAAGATGGTTGCAGGTACAGCAAGAAGTATGGGTATCAGTGTAACTGGAACTTTTCCCGCAAACAATTAAAAATTTAGACTAGAATGGGTAAACTGACAAAAAATCAAAAGTTAGCAGCCGCTAAAATTGACACAGCTAAATCCTATCCATTGACAGAGGCTGTTGAGTTGCTGAAGGAGATTACCTTCACCAAGTTCGACGCTTCAGTGGATATCGATGTACGCCTGGGCGTTGACCCCCGTAAGGCAAACCAGATGGTCAGAGGTGTTGTTTCTCTGCCCAGCGGTACCGGTAAGGAGGTTCGCGTTCTTTGCTTGTGTACTCCCGATGTGGAAGAAGCTGCAAAGGCGGCAGGTGCTGACTATGTAGGTCTTGACGAATATATCGAAAAGATCAAAGGTGGTTGGACGGATATCGACATTATCATCACAATGCCGTCCATAATGGGCAAATTAGGTGCTCTGGGTCGCGTGCTCGGTCCTCGCGGATTGATGCCTAACCCAAAGAGTGGTACCGTTACAATGGATATACCTAAAGCTGTTAAAGAAGTTAAGCAGGGTAAGATCGATTTCAAGGTAGACAAGGCGGGTATTGTACACGCTTCTATCGGTAAGGCATCTTTCACACCTGATGCGATTATAGCGAACGTTAAGGAGTTCATGGCTACAATCCACAAGCTGAAACCTTCTACAGCGAAAGGTACATATGTTAAGAGTGTATTCCTGTCAACTACGATGAGCAAGGGTCTCCGTATCGATCCTAAGTCTATCGACTAATCTGATGAACTATGAAGAAGGAAGATAAAGTAAATGTAATCGCCGCGATTGGCGATGTTATCAAGGAATACGCACACTTCTATTTGGTAGATGTAACTGCGATGAATTCTGCAGCTACAAACGCTATGCGTGCTAAATGTTACAAGCAGGAGGTTAAGATGGTCCTCGTTAAGAACACTCTTCTCAAGAAGGCGTTCGAGGCTTCAGAGATCGATTTCTCTCCACTCTATCCCTGTTTGAAAGGAACAACAGCTCTGTTGCTTTGCAACACTGCAAATGTCCCCGCAAAATTGATCAAGGATGTTGCCGGTAAGGCCGAGATTCCTGCGCTCAAGGGTGCATACGCTGAGGAGAGCTTCTATGTTGGCGCTGATCAGCTTGAGACTCTTATCAACATCAAGAGCAAGAACGAGCTTATCGCTGAGGTTGTGGCATTGCTGCAGTCACCAATCAAGAACGTTGTTTCAGCTCTACAGTCTGGTGGTGACACCATCCACGGAGTTCTTAAGACACTCGGTGAAAGATAATAATCAAAATTCAATTAGTAAAAACAATTTAAATTTATACGAAAATGGCAGATTTGAAAGCTCTTGCAGAAGAATTGGTTAACCTTACAGTAAAAGACGTTAACGAACTTGCAACAATCCTTAAAGAAGAATATGGTATCGAACCCGCTGCTGCAGCTGTTGCTGTTGCTGCTCCTGCTGCCGGTGGCGCTGCCGCTGCTGAGGAGAAGACTGCGTTCGACGTAGTTTTGAAGAGCGCAGGTGCTCAGAAGCTTGCAGTCGTTAAGGCTGTTAAGGAGGCTTGCGGTCTTGGTTTGAAGGAGGCTAAGGACCTTGTTGATGCTGCTCCTAGCGTGCTCAAGGAGGGTCTTCCTAAGGCAGAGGCTGAGTCTTTGAAGAAGACTATCGAGGAGTCTGGTGCTGAGGTTGAGATTAAGTAAGCCCACCCAAACCCTGCACAAGGGTATAATGGTTAAGAACCCCCAAAGTGGGTTCTTAACCTTTTGTGCGTAAAGAGAAAAGTAAGTTCTAAAACATTATGCCACAATGTCGTTAAAAACTGATAATCAAAGAATTAACTTTGCTTCTATAAAAGATCCAATGCCTTGCCCGGACTTTTTGGAAGTACAATTGAAGTCTTTTGAGGACTTCCTTCAACTCGATACTCCACCCGAAAAGAGAGTCAACGATGGCCTCTATAAGGTTTTTGCCGAGAATTTCCCTATCACAGATACGAGAAACAACTTCGTGCTGGAGTTCCTGGATTATTATATCGATCCGCCCCGTTATTCAATAGCTGAGTGTCTGGAGCGCGGCTTGACATACAGTGTCCCCTTAAAGGCAAAGTTGAAACTTTATTGTACCGATCCTGACCACGAGGATTTTGATACTGTCATACAGGATGTGTTCCTTGGACCTATACCTTACATGACAAAGCAGGGTACATTCATTATCAATGGTGCTGAACGTGTTGTGGTTTCTCAGTTGCACCGTTCACCTGGTGTGTTCTTCGGACAGAGCGTACACGCGAACGGTACACCGCTTTATTCAGCACGTATCATCCCGTTCAAGGGATCATGGATCGAGTTCGCTACTGACATAAACAATGTCATGTATGCTTATATCGACCGTAAGAAAAAGTTGCCTGTTACTACCCTGTTACGTGCCATCGGCTTCGAGAGCGACAAGGATATCCTTGAGATCTTTGACCTGGCCGAGGAGTTCAAGGTATCAAAGGCAAACATGAAGAAGGCGCTCGGCCGTAAGATGGCAGGTCACGTGGTAAAGACACGTCAGGAGGACTACGTTGATGCCGATACAGGTGAGGTGGTTTCCATCGAGCGCAGTGAGGTTGTAGTAGAGAGAGAGTCTATCCTTGATCAGGATCTTGTAGACCGCATCCTGGACAGTGGCGTCGAGACAATCCTTCTCCACAAGGAGAGTGATGATCCCGATGCGCCTGACTATTCTCTCATCTTCAACACTCTTGACAAGGATACCAGCAACTCTGAAAAGGAGGCTGTGAACTGCATCTTCCGTCTATTGCGTAACGCGGAGCCTGCCGATGATGCCAGCGCACGTGAGGTCATCAACAACCTCTTCTTCTCGGAGAAACGTTATGACCTGGGTGATGTGGGCCGTTACCGCATCAACCGCAAGCTGGGTCTCTCTACCGATATGGATGTAAGAGTGTTGACAAAGGAGGATATCATCGAGATTATCAAGTACCTCATCGGTCTTGTAAACTCAATGGCGACTGTCGACGATATCGACCACTTGAGCAACCGTCGTGTACGCACAGTGGGCGAGCAGTTGTCGAACCAGTTTGCAATAGGTCTTGCACGTATGGCACGTACCATCCGTGAGAGAATGAATGTCCGCGACAATGAGGTGTTCACTCCAACAGACCTTATCAACGCAAAGACAGTTTCTGCTGTCATAAACACATTCTTCGGCACCAATGCTTTGTCACAGTTCATGGACCAGACAAACCCGTTGGCCGAGATTACTCATAAACGTCGTCTTTCGGCTCTCGGTCCCGGCGGTCTTTCACGTGAGCGTGCAGGTTTCGAGGTTCGTGACGTACACTATACACACTATGGCCGTCTCTGTCCTATCGAGACTCCTGAGGGACCCAACATCGGTCTTATCTCATCTTTGTGTATATATGCCAAGATAAATGAGCTCGGCTTTATCGTTACACCGTATCGTTCGGTGGCTAACTGTAAGGTCGATATAAATAATGACAATGTAGCTTACTACACAGCCGAGGAGGAGGAGGGCAGAATCATTGCCCAGGGTAATGCTCCGCTCGATGCTGAGGGTAACTTCATCCTTAAGAAGGTAAAGACACGCCAGGATGCCGATTATCCTGTTGTGGAGCCGGGTAGAGTGGAGCTGATGGACGTTTCGCCACAGCAGATTGCCTCTATCGCTGCATCACTCATTCCGTTCCTTGAGCACGACGATGCCAACCGTGCGTTGATGGGTTCTAACATGATGCGCCAGGCAGTACCTTTGTTGACAACCGAAGCCCCAATCGTGGGTACCGGTTTTGAGAAGCAGCTTGTTGAGGACTCACGTACACAGATCGTTGCCGAGGGCGACGGTGTCATAGAGTTCGTGGATGCTTCAAGAATAGTAATCAAGTACGACCGTACCGAGGAGGAGGAGTTCGTGAGCTTCGAGCCTGCTTCCAAAGAGTACATCATTCCAAAGTTCCGTCGTACTAACCAGAATATGACTATTGACCTTCGTCCTATCTGCGATAAGGGCCAGAAGGTCAAGGCCGGAGATATCCTCACCGAGGGTTACTCTACACAGGCAGGAGAGCTTGCTCTGGGTAAGAACCTGTTGGTTGCTTATATGCCTTGGAAGGGTTACAACTATGAGGATGCTATCGTGCTTAACGAGAAGGTGGTGCGTGAGGATGTCCTTACATCGGTGCACGTTGACGAGCTCTCTCTCGAGGTCCGTGAGACAAAGCGCGGTATGGAGGAGTTTACATACGATATCCCAAATGTCAGCGAGGATGCAACAAAGGACCTTGACAAGAACGGTATCATCCGTGTAGGTGCTTATGTGAAGCCCGGCGACATCATTATCGGTAAGATCACTCCGAAGGGTGAGTCTGATCCTACTCCCGAGGAGAAACTGCTCCGTGCAATCTTCGGTGACAAGGCAGGTGACGTTAAGGATGCCTCTCTCAAGGCTTCTCCATCACTCCAGGGTGTAGTTATCGACCGTCGCCTCTTCCAGCGTGCCGAGAAGACACGTTCCGCGAAGTTGGCTGACAAGGCTAAACTGCCAAAGATTGATGACGAGTTCCAGAAGAAGGTCGATGACCTCAAGGCTATCCTTGTTGACAAGATCTTGACTCTTGTAAACGGTCGCGTTTCACAGGGTGTGAAGGATTTCATGGGTACAGAGGTTATCGCAAAGGGTGCAAAGTTCACCCGTCCCGAGCTCGATGCTCTCGACTACACAGCCGTTCAGTTGAGCAAATGGACTGCCGATGCCCACACCAACGACCTTATCCGCACTCTCATCATCAACTTCATACACAAGTACAAAGAGCTTGATGCGGAGGTCAAGCGTGAGAAGTTCGCTCTCACCATCGGTGACGAGCTTCCTTCGGGCACAATGAAGATGGCAAAGGTTTACATTGCCAAGAAACGTAAGATAGGTGTCGGTGACAAGATGGCGGGTCGCCACGGTAACAAGGGTATCGTGTCACGCGTCGTGCGCCAGGAGGATATGCCGTTCCTTGAGGATGGTACTCCGGTAGATATCATCTTGAACCCGCTGGGTGTGCCTTCACGTATGAACATCGGTCAGATTTTCGAGACAGTCCTTGGCCGTGCCGGCAAGGAGCTGGGCGTGAAGTTCGCTACTCCTATCTTTGATGGTGCAAAGCTTGACGATCTCTGTGAGTGGACAGACAAGGCCGGTATTCCACGCTTCGGAAAGACATACCTCTACGATGGTGGTACAGGTGAGCGTTTTGACCAGCCAGCGACAGTGGGTGTCAGCTACATGCTGAAGCTCGGTCACATGGTAGAGGACAAGATGCACGCACGTTCAATAGGTCCTTACTCTCTCATCACACAGCAGCCGCTCGGTGGTAAGGCACAGTTCGGTGGCCAGCGTTTTGGAGAGATGGAGGTTTGGGCTCTTGAGGCGTTCGGTGCCGCACACATCCTGCAGGAGATCCTGACTATCAAGTCGGATGACGTTGCAGGCCGTTCAAAGGCGTACGAGGCAATTGTCAAGGGCGATCCGATGCCTACACCAAGCATCCCTGAGTCACTTAATGTGTTGCTGCATGAGTTGCGCGGTCTGGGCTTGAGCATTTCATTTGAATAATTAATCCATCACGTTTTTGTCAATATACAATTATGGCTTTTAGAAAAGAAACTAAGACAAAAAATAATTTCTCGAAGATTACCATCGGCCTTGCTTCACCGCAGGAGATATTGGGTAACTCTTGTGGAGAGGTGTTGAAACCGGAAACAATCAACTACCGTACCTATAAGCCCGAGCGTGACGGATTGTTCTGCGAGCGCATCTTCGGTCCGGTAAAGGATTACGAGTGCCACTGCGGTAAGTACAAACGCATCCGCTATAAGGGCATCGTCTGCGACCGTTGCGGTGTAATGGTTACAGAGAAGAAGGTACGTCGTGAGCGTATGGGCCACATACAGCTTGTTGTGCCCGTTGCCCACATATGGTACTTCCGTTCATTGCCTAACAAGATCGGCTACCTGCTGGGTCTTCCCACAAAGATGCTCGATGCGGTAATCTATTACGAGAAGTATATAGTTATCCAGCCGGGCGTTATGGCCCGTAAGGAGGGCGAGGTACGTCAGGACATTCCGGGTAAGGACAATGTCCTTGACGGTGTTGATACAATGCAGCTGCTTACTGAGGACGAGTATATCACAATCATGGATAACCTGCCTCAGGGTAACGAGTACCTTGATGACAGCGACCCCAACAAGTTCATCGCGAAGATGGGTGCCGAGGCTATCCAGGATCTGCTTGCACGCATTGACCTTGACTCGCTTTCATACGAGCTCCGCAACCGCGCTAACACAGATATGTCACAGCAGCGTAAGAACGAGGCTCTCAAGCGCCTTCAGGTAGTTGAGTCTTTCCGTTCATCAATGGCTGCTTCAAACGGCAACAACCGTCCCGAGTGGATGATCATGAACGTAATTCCTGTGACGCCACCTGAGTTGCGTCCGTTGGTTCCGCTGGATGGTGGCCGTTTCGCTACTTCAGACCTCAACGACCTCTACCGTCGTGTCATCATACGTAACAACCGCTTGAAGAAGCTTATCGAGATCAAGGCTCCTGAGGTGATTCTGCGTAATGAGAAGCGTATGCTGCAGGAGGCTGTCGATTCATTGTTCGACAACTCACGCAAGGCAAGCGCCCTCAAGTCAGACGCGAACCGTCCATTGAAGTCTCTCTCCGACAGCCTCAAGGGTAAGCAGGGACGCTTCCGCCAGAACCTTCTGGGTAAGCGTGTCGACTATTCAGCGCGTTCGGTTATCGTCGTTGGTCCTGAGCTCAAGATGGGCGAGTGCGGTCTGCCAAAGCTTATGGCTGCCGAGCTCTACAAGCCATTCATCATCCGCAAGCTCATCGAGCGCGGTATCGTGAAGACTGTAAAGTCTGCGAAGAAGATCGTCGACCGTCGCGAACCGATTATCTGGGATATCCTGGAGCATGTAATGAAGGGTCACCCTGTTCTCTTGAACCGTGCGCCGACACTTCACCGTCTCGGTATCCAGGCTTTCCAGCCAAAGATGATCGAGGGTAAGGCAATCCAGCTCCACCCGCTTGCATGTACTGCGTTCAACGCCGACTTCGACGGTGACCAGATGGCTGTCCACTTGCCACTCAGCAACGAGGCTATTCTGGAGGCACAGATGCTGATGCTCCAGTCACACAATATATTGAACCCTTCAAACGGTGCTCCTATCGCCGTTCCTTCACAGGATATGGTACTGGGTCTTTACTACATAACCAAACTGCGTGAGGGTGCAAAGGGTTCGGGTATGACATTCTATGGTCCCGAGGAGGCTATGATTGCCTATAACCAGGGCCGTGTAGAGATTCATGCACCGGTAAAGGTTGTGGTCGAGGACCGTGATGAGAACGGCGAGTACGTTCAGGTTCTACGTGAGACATCTGTAGGACGTATCATCGTGAACAACATTGTTCCACGCGAGATGGGCTTCATAAACACCATTATCTCAAAGAAGTCACTCCGTGACATCATCACCGAGGTGATCAAGCGCGTGGGTGTTGCCCGCTCGGCAGAGTTCCTTGACGGTATCAAGAACCTCGGTTACTACATGGCGTTCAAGGGTGGTCTGTCATTCAACCTTGACGATGTCATCATTCCAAAGGAGAAAGAGGAACTCGTTCGCAAGGGTAACGAGAAGGTTGAGGAGATTCTTGCAGAGTATAACCTTGGTCTTATCACCGATAAGGAGCGTTACAATAAGGTTGTCGATGAGTGGACACACGTTAACGCCGACCTTGCAAATGTGCTGATGAAGACTATTTCTGCCGACGACCAGGGCTTCAACTCAGTATACATGATGCTTGATTCCGGTGCCCGTGGTTCTAAGGACCAGATCCGTCAGCTCTCTGGTATGCGTGGTCTTATGGCCAAGCCTCAGAAGGCAGGTTCAGAGGGTGCACAGATTATCGAGAACCCGATTCTTTCTAACTTTAAGGAGGGTCTTTCGGTGCTTGAGTACTTTATCTCTTCTCACGGTGCGCGTAAGGGTCTTGCCGATACCGCTTTGAAGACAGCCGATGCCGGTTACCTGACACGTCGTCTTGTAGACGTATCGCACGATGTCATCATCAACGAGGACGATTGCGGCACGCTGCGTGGTCTTGTATGTACAGCACTCAAGAACGGTGACGAGGTTATTGCAACATTGGGCGAGCGTATAATGGGCCGTGTGTCTGTACACGATGTGGTTCATCCTACAACAGGAAAGATTATCGTTGCTTCAGGCGAGCTCATTACGGAGACCATTGCAGATGAGATAGAGAAGTCACCGATCGAGAGCGTTGAGATACGCTCGGTTCTCACCTGTGAGTCAAAGCATGGTGTATGTGCCAAGTGTTATGGCCGCAACCTCGCTACAAGCCGCATGGTTGAGAAGGGTGAGGCTGTAGGTGTCATCGCTGCACAGTCAATCGGTGAGCCGGGTACACAGCTTACGCTCCGTACCTTCCACGCCGGTGGTACCGCAGCCAACATTGCTGCCGACGCTACTATCCGTGCAAAGCATGCTTCACGCCTCAA
The DNA here is from genome assembly GCA_937900095.1 of uncultured Bacteroidales bacterium. Lineage (GTDB taxonomy): Bacteria > Bacteroidota > Bacteroidia > Bacteroidales > Bacteroidaceae > HGM04593. The sequence goes on from CALCEC010000038.1 coordinate 11,337, forward strand.
GTTCGAGGAGTTGCGTACTGTTGACACTCTTGAGCCCGACGGTACACCTGTGAAGATTGTCGTAAGCCGTTTGAGCGAGGTGCGTTTCGTGGATGTGAATACCGGTATCGTGCTTTCATCACACAATATCCCTTATGGTTCAAAGCTTTATGCAGGTGAGGATGAACTTGTAGAGAAGGGCAAGGTTATTGCATCTTGGGACCCATTCAACGCCGTAATCGTTACTGAGGTTGCCGGTAAGGTCGAGTTCGAGTCAGTTATCGAGAATGTCACATATAAGGTCGAGACCGACGAAAGTACAGGTCTGCACGAGATTGTTATAATTGAGTCCAAGGACAAGAACAAGATTCCTACCGTGCACATCAATGATGAGAACGGAAACTCATTGCATAACTACAACTTGCCTGTAGGCGGACACGTAGTTGTTGAGAACGGTGATGTTCTCAAGGCCGGTGACGTGCTTGTGAAGATACCCCGTGTGTTCGGAAGTGCCGGTGATATTACCGGTGGTCTGCCACGTGTAACTGAGCTCTTCGAGGCTCGTAACCCGTCTAACCCCGCAGTCGTTTCTGAAATTGACGGTGAGATTACAATGGGTAAGGTAAAACGTGGTAACCGCGAGATCGTAGTGACTTCAAAGGTCGGTGACGTGAAGAAGTATCTTGTTGCCCTGTCAAAGCAGATCCTTGTACAGGACGGTGACTATGTACGTGCAGGTACACCTCTGTCTGACGGTGCCATCACTCCATCGGATATCCTTGCCATCAAGGGACCTACCGCAGTTCAGGAGTATATCGTTAACGAGGCACAGGACGTATACCGTTCACAGGGTGTGAAGATCAACGACAAGCACTTTGAGATTATCGTACGCCAGATGATGCGTAAGGTACAGATCAACGAGCCGGGTGATACACGCTTCCTCGAGTTGCAGATTGTTGATAAACTCCAGTTCCAGGAGGAGAACGACCGCATATGGGGTAAGAAGGTTGTTGTCGATGCCGGAGATTCAGAGAACCTCAAGCCCGGTCAGATCATTACAGCCCGCAAGTTGCGCGACGAGAACAGTACTCTCAAGCGTCGCGACCTCAAGCCTGTAGAGGCACGTGATGCACAGCCTGCTACATCTACACAGATCCTGCAGGGTATCACACGCGCTGCATTGCAGACACAGAGCTTCATGTCGGCTGCATCGTTCCAGGAGACAACAAAGGTGCTCAACGAGGCTGCAATCAACATGAAGAGCGACTACCTCTTGGGTATGAAAGAGAACGTGATCTGCGGCCACCTCATCCCGGCCGGTACAGGTCAGCGCGATTTCAGCAAGATAATTGTGGGTTCAAGAGATGACTATGACCGTCTCCAGGCCGGCAAGAAGAGCGTACTTGACTTCTCTGATGATGATTCGGAGTAACCTATAATCAATATATGACAGCAGGCGCACCAATCGGTGCGCCTGCTGTCATATATATGCACTGAATATAAGGCAGGGAAGCTTGCCGGTAAACGATATTGAGACATGGTACATTCCCAATATGCTTGTAGCGTTGGTTTTCAGAAGGGAGTTGTTTGTATATAATTATGGAATATTTTGTTTTTGTGATAATTTAGAAGTAAATTTGTCTCAAATTAGGAGAGATATGAGCGAAATATTGCAGGTAGACATTGATAAGATTCTGGCGGCAAAAGCAGGCAAGAAAGCACGATATGTGCCGGGTTTCCTTGTCTCGTACTTGAAAAGGATTGTCCATCAGGACGAAGTGAACAGCTTCCTGGCCGATAATAACGATAAACGTGGGCTTGACTTCGTGAACTCATTCATGGAATATTTCAACAACTCGTTCGAGGTCAATGGAATTGAAAACCTGCCGAAGGACGGTCTTTATACATTTGTCAGCAATCATCCTCTTGGTGCACAGGACGGTCTGGGGCTTGCATACATTCTCGGTCCTCACTACAAGGGCAAGATAAAGTTCCTTGTGAATGACCTTCTCATGAATATCCCTCATCTTGCAGAGTTCTGGGTACCGATCAACAAGACAGGCAAGCAGGCACGTAACTTCCCGCAGCAGGTTAATGCGGCATTCGAGAGTGACAACCACATCGTGATGTTTCCTGCCGGTCTCTGTTCACGCAAGAATAAAGGCGTAATCCGCGACATTGACTGGAAGAAGACCTTCATTACCAAGAGTGTACAGACAAAGCGTGATGTGGTTCCCATACATTTTGAGGGTGAGAACTCGAAATTCTTCTATCGTCTTGCCAATATAAACAAGATGTTGGGAATCAAATTCAATATAGCCATGCTCTACCTGAGTGACGAGATGTTCAAGAACAGGAACAAGAAGTTCAAGGTAACAATAGGTAAACCGATTCCATGGCAGACTTTTGACAAGACAAAGAGTCCTACAGAGTGGGCGCAGTATGTAAAGGAAGCGGTATACGCATTATAAAACACAAGACAGGATATGGAAGAGATTATTGCTCCGGTTCCCAAGGAACTACTAAAGGCAGAACTTACAGAGGATAAACGTCTGCGTTTTACCCATCGCAGCGACAACGAGATATATATTGTTACGGCATTCGACGCTCCCAATGTGATGCGTGAGATCGGACGTCTGCGCGAGATTGCATTCCGCGCTGCAGGGGGCGGTACAGGCAAGTCAATGGATATCGATGAGTTCGATACAATGGAAGTTCCATATAAGCAGCTTATCGTGTGGAATCCGGAGTGTGATGATATAATTGGAGGTTACCGTTTCTTGTGGGGTAAGGAGGTCAGTTTCGAGGAGAACGGCGAGCCCCGCATGGCCACGGCCCACGGAATGTTCCGTTTCTCCGAGAAGTTCCTCAATGAGGTCCTTCCTTATACAGTAGAGCTCGGACGTGCTTTCGTGGCGCTTGAATACCAGTCTACACGTATGGGCTCGAAGAGCCTTTTCGCTCTTGATAACCTTTGGGACGGTCTGGGGGCACTCACAGTGGTTATCCCTGATGTGAAATATCTGTTCGGCAAGGTGACAATGTACCCGTCATACCTTACCAAGGCGCGCGATATGATACTCTATTTCCTCAACAAGCATTTCCCCGATGAGGATGCGCTTGTCACTCCTGTAACCCCGTTGCACATCGAGACCGACGAGGCCGAGTTGGCTGCATTGTTCAGCAAGGACAGTTTCAACGAGGATTATCGCACCCTAAAGCAGGAGGTGCATAAGTTCGGCCTTACAATCCCTCCGATGGTGAACGCATATATGGGTCTGTCGCCCACGATGAAGATCTTCGGTACGGCTGTCAATGTGGAATTCGGTAATGTTGAGGAGACCGGTCTTCTCATTGCTGTGGACGAGCTGCGCGACGACAAAAGGATGCGTTACATCGAGTCCTTTGCAAGGGAGAACCCCGATGCGATAAAGCTTACTTCCGGTGCCAACAAGGTCTTTTATATCCCGAGCGAGAATAATTGACTATAGTATTATAACGCTCCGGGAACATTACTCAAGTCCCGGAGTTTTTTATTTATATATCAGTTTGAACAAGAATGAAAGTAGAAATTATAAATAAATCCAAGCATCAGTTGCCATCATACGCAACTGACCTTTCGGCAGGAATGGACCTGCGGGCGAATATCGATGAACCGATAGAGTTGAAACCATTGCAACGTGCGCTTGTCCCTACAGGGCTTTATATGGCGCTTCCGGCAGGTTACGAGGCGCAGGTACGTCCGCGCAGTGGCCTTGCCGTGAAAAAGGGCATCACAGTCCTCAACTCTCCGGGTACAATAGATGCGGACTATCGTGGCGAGGTGTGTGTGATACTCGTGAACCTCTCCAACGAGCCTTTTGTCATCAATGACGGTGAGCGTATTGCCCAGATGGTGATTGCCCGTCACGAGACGGTGGAGTGGAGTTGTGTCGAGCTCCTTGGCGAGACAGAACGTGGTGCCGGAGGTTTCGGACACACCGGTGTGTGATGCAGTCTGTATTGTGTTAGGCTCATGAACAGGTACAGGATATATATCGTGTTGTTTTTGGCGGTTCTCTCTGCCGGAACCCTGCGTGCGCAGTCTGTTGCTGACAGCGCGGCGCACGAACGTGCTGTGGACTATTTTTACCTCCAGGCAATATCATCGCTCGAGCAGGACAGCATAGATGCCGCCTTTGAGCTCCTTGAGCATTGTCATGCTCTTATGCCGGAGTCTTCTGCAGTGCTTTACGACCTCTCGGCATTCTATCTCTATCTGGGAAAGGATTCCATTGCACATGATATGCTACAACAGATTGTTGCCAGGGAACCGGACAATATGAAGTACAACGAGGCGCTTGTGAGCTACTATGCGAAGGTCAATGACAGGAAATCTGCAATCGACCTTTATGAGAAGATGCTTGAACACAGCAACTCAAAGAGCAACATATATATGTCGCTCTATTCGCTCTACAGCGAAGAGGGCGAGTTCGAGAAGGCTGTCTCGGTACTTGATAAGTTGGAGAAGGCAGAAGGCAAGAACGAGGTGATTTCCATTCATCGCGCCAACCTTTTCATGCAGATGCAGGACAGTACCCGTGCGTTGGCAGCTGTACGTGAGATGCAAAAGGACTTTCCGCATAACAATCAGTACAACTCTCTGTTAGGCGATGTGTATACCCTGTTCGGCGATACGGAGAACTCCGAGAAGGTGTATCTTGATGCAATAAATAAAGATTCCACCGATATCCTTTCGCTGATGTCCCTGACCAACCTCTATCTGATAACAGATAGGGATTCGCTTTATTGCAACACCGTGGAGCGCCTTTTGAAGAACGGTAGACTTGATACTGACCGCAGGATCTCCACGTTGCTTGAATATGTCGCTTATAAGGAGAGAAAGGACTCGACATATTCAAAAGGTTTTATCAAGGAGCTTATGGAACTGCCTTATGATAGCCTTGAGGTTGCTGAGGTATATGTGCAGTATCTCCTTTACCGCAAGGAGCCTGCAGATACCATTATACCTGTTCTGAACAGGATAATCTCAATGGACCCCGAGAACCGTTCGGCAATGCTGCAGCTTCTTGTATATGCCATTGAACGTAATGACCGTGAGGGCGTAATCAATCATTGCGACAATGCGATACTTTACATTCCCGATATGCTTGAACTCTACTATTATAAGGGTATGGCAAATTATCTGCTTGAGCGTAAGAGTGAGGCTGCTGCGGTTCTTGAACTGGGACTTGAGCGCCGCAATGAAGAGAGCTCTACAGAGATCATTGCTGCAGTCTTCTCGCTGTTGGGCGAGATTTACCATGAGCTTGATGACATCGGAAAGTGTACCGAGGCATACGACTCTGCGTTGCTTTATAATCCGACTGACATAAGTGTGCTCAATAACTATGCCTATTACCTTGCCCTTGAAGGCAAGGAACTGGAGAAGGCTCTTGAGATGAGCGCAAAGACCATTGAGGAGGAACCGGACAATGCAATATATGTCGATACTTATGCATGGTTGCTCTTCTGCCTTGAGAGATACGAGGAGGCCAAGGCTTATGCCGAAAAACTTATAAAACTCAATGCCGAGATGAGCGCTGTCGAGTACCATCATTGTGGAGATATATTTGCAAAGTGTGGTGATATCGAACGTGCTGTCGAGTATTGGGAACAGGCACAGAAGGCCGGTGATGAGTCAAAGATACTTAAAAAGAAGATAAAGAGACGTAAATATTATCCCAATGCGCATAGCAAGTAACCCCGTTTTTATGTTACTGTTTGTGGCAGTGCTGCTCCTTGTGGGTTGCTCGGCCCCTGGGCGTCTTGCCAAAGGGACACCTGTTGAAGGAACGTCTATAGCTGCTTTATCCTCCTTGCCGTCGCTGAACAGGGATGTGGAGTGTTTCTCGGCCAATGTGCGAATGACAGCCACCGTCAATGGCGAGCAGGCGACAGCAAAAGGTAAGTTGCGCCTCAAACGTGGCGAGGGCGCCCAGATCAGCGCTACGGCAATGGGATTGATGGAGGCTGCATGTTTTGAATTCCTTCCACATGCTGTGCGTTTCATCTACAAAATTGACAAGATATATGCCGAGGCACCCTACAGTGGTGTACCATTCTTGCAACAGACAGGTACCGGATACGATATTCTGGAGGCGCTTCTTCTCAATGCCGTTTTCTCGCCCGATGGAACTCCTGTGTTTGAGGCGTTGTCCGGGATGACTTCGGTAGAAAACGGTAACTATATAACCATAATAACAGGTAAACGCTCTCCTAATGTGTATAAATTCACCATTGAGAAGCATAGCGGTAATCTCGTAAGATGCGAGGGTAAATATGCCAATGGAGGTACCCTGGTGTGCCTATACAGCGACTTTGTTGCTTTTGACGGTATTCCATTCCCCTCACTCATTGAGTTGCAGTTCAACGGTGATGATGCCGATGCGTCGCTTCTCCTCAAGATGAGCGGTTTCAAGAGCAGTGAGTTCAAGTTCTCGCCCAGGAGGGTGACTGATGCCTACAGCCGTGTGAGCCTTGAAGCGATATTGAACTCTGTCGGCAACAGTGCCGAGTGATGATTGATAGAATTTTCCTATGAAAGAACGCATGATACGAATAGTGACATTGATCCTGCTGTCGGTTATCTTCTGTACCGGGACACTGCAAGCACAGTCGGCTGCCATCAAGAAGATGCGTGGTCAGGCCACAACTCTCCGTAACGAAATCGAGCAGAAGAAGAAAATCCTTCTCTCTGCCGAAGAAGATGTCAACAGTCAGTTGCGTAACCTCACCATCGTCGAATCACAGATAAAGGACCAGAAGGCTCTTGTGGCGCTTCTCAAGGACGAGGTGAAGGCGCTGGACAAGGAAATAAAGCAGATAAACGGTGACATAGAACTACAGGAGGAACGCGTGGAACAGTCGCGAGACGAGTATGCCGAGGCGTTGCGCCGCGCACGTAAGTACGGCAAGGCAAACAGCAAGCTCCACTTCCTCATGTCGTCCGAGGATTTCAAGACACTGATACGTCGCTACCGTTACACAAACGAGTATATGGATGCCCATGGCCGTCTTGCCGAGAGCCTGCAGGGGCAGATAGCCATTCTTGAGGGGAAGAAGACTGAACTTGAGGCGACCAAGGCAATGAAGGACGAATCGCTCAAGGAGCAAGAGACCGTCAGTGCCGACCTCGCAAAGTTAGGCAAAGAACAGCGCAGTATACTTGATAAGCTCAAGAAACAGTCGAGCAAGGTCAAGGCCGAGATTAACAAGAAACAGCAGGAGCTCAACAAACTCAACAAGCGCATTGATGCCGAGATTGAGCGCGTGCTTGCCGAGGAGCGTGCGGCCAAAAAACGTGCCGAGGAAGCTGCCCGCAAAAAGAAAAATGCGGCCAAGAGCGCATCGGGCGGTAAAGAGACACCCAAGAAAACAAGCAGTTATGCCGACGATGCCGGTGTTGCTGAGATGACAGGCTCTTTTGTAAAGAACAAGAGGAAGATGCCGGTTCCCATCACAGGTCCGTATCTTGTGGTAGACGGGTATGGTACAAAGAACGTCATTGAGGGAAAGGGTAATGTGCAGATAAATAACAAAGGAGTTCTACTTGAGGGTAGCAAAGGCGCACAGGCACGTTGCATCTTCGAGGGGCGTGTTACGGCAGTTGTCAATGACGGCAGCTATCACTTTGTCCTTGTTCGCCACGGTGAATATATATCTGTGTACTGTAATATAGTGAATATGCGTGTCAACGGCGGAGAGAAGGTCAAGGCCGGAGACATCATCGGTGATGTCGGTATTGATGCCAAGTCCGGGACTCCCAGAATGCAGTTCCAGCTGCGCAAGGAGAAGCAGACACTTAACCCGGCCGAGTGGCTCAAGATGTAGGGGATATGATGGCTTATGTCAGGTGTATATTTCTTTCCTTTCTCATTGTCATTTCATGTGGTGCTGATGCCATGTGTGCAGGGCATTGCAGTGCCTATGTAATATGTGATACGCTCAATGGCTCTTCTATGGAATATTGTCGCAACAGGAATGCCGAGGCGATGTTATATTACAATATGGGAAATTACACACTGGCAGTCGATTGTTTCAGTGAGTTGCTTGAGTAATCCTTAATTACTAAAAACAAAGTTAAACAATTTGAACGGGCTGCTGTTCTGTCAAAAATCAGTTTGAAAATTCTATTTATTTAGTTTCCTTTGCTTGCAAGCCTTTGAAAAATGTTTTTTTTAAAATAACTTGCATTTCATTGTAATGTTTTACTCTAAAAAAGCGTCATATAAGAAAATGTATATCAAATTGGCGTTAATAGATTAGAATTATGAAAAGGGTCTTTATTTCTGCATTCCTGTGCATGTCGATCATATCAGCTATCTGTTCCAATGGTAAAACAGACAGTTTACGTATGCAGTTTAAAGAGAAATTGAATGTAAGCTTTTCCTGCCCCCGGGAATCGCTCAAGAACATCGGGGAGGAATCTTCTTTGAGGTTTGAATTTGGGAAAGCTCTGGATGAGTTTCCTACAATTCCCATATTCTATGGAGGTTCTATTGTCGAGTTGTCCGAGAATTGCAGCGTTGTGATGATGGACATAAAGAACGTGCAAAAGCCACGTGCGGAGTCATATCCGAAGGACAGGGAATATGAAACACCCGAAGTGAGAGGCTGGATGCTGAACAACTGTGAGACACCTTGGGCAGGATGGTATATACAAAATCTCAGAGGCGTAAGGAATGACAAGAGCGCAAATGAACGGAAAATAGATGATTGGATGCAGCCTCTACCCGAGGATAAACTGTCAGCTTTACAGGAGAAGGTATCACGGTTGACAGAACTTCATGTGGTTATGTATAAGAATACTGGCTTGAACCGTAAGACAAACAGCGATGTCGTTTCCGTCGTGAGAATACCGAATATTGAAACCGTTGTCAGTAATTCCGAAAGAATAGATTCAGAACTGAAAGCTAATGCCACAGAATGTTACGGAGTGGAGTTCTACAAACATTCATCCTATGAACCGCTGATAATGTTGTTCTTTATCAATGGTAACGGAACCACAATTGACGAGTGTGTGGATAAAATGGCAGAATATATAAAGTTTGAATAGCTCTCTCCGGCACCTTTTTAAGGCAATCAACAGTTCCTTGGTAGTTTTATTATTTTATTCTCTTTGTACAGTGAGTAGAAGTGTATGGAAAATATACTATGATTAAAAGAATATTTGCGTTGTTGATTATGTTGACAGGAATCATCTTTCTGTCATCGGCACAGACACAGACTCCCACCGACAGCGCCGCTCTGCGTGCGTTGCTGGTGGGGCGTGCCTTGCCGCAGGAGCGCGTGTATCTGCACTTCGACAACACCGCATACTACCTTGGCGAGACAATGTGGTTCAAGGCTTTTGTCACCAGTCACAGCGATGATAATCCCACTGTGCTGAGCCGCGTGCTCTATGTTGAGCTGATGAGCCCCGAGGGTTACATCATAAAGACCGGGAAGTACCGCATTGACGATAACGGTACTTGCCACGGTGAGATATTCCTCGACCCCAAATACCTGTCGGGCTTCTTCGAGATACGTGCCTACACACGCTACATGCTCAACTGGGGCGACGATGCCATCTTCAGCCGTGTGTTTCCTGTATATGACAAGGTGAACAACGGTGACTGGGAGTTCCGCAACATACGCGACAGGAGCCAGAGCCTCTTTGCAAACAAGGTGTTCAAGAAGGAGATAGTGCCCGAGCTCCGTTTCTATCCCGAGAGCGGACATCTTGTCAACGGCATCGAGAGTCGTGTCGCATACGAACTGACAGGCTTCGAAGGTATTGAACTATATGACGAAATCACCATATTTGCCGACGGTAAGGAGCTGCTGAAAACCACTCCCCGGCACATGGGTAAAGGGTGCTTTACCTTCACGCCGCACTCCGGAACTGAATATAAGGCCGAGGTCTACATCACAAACAAGAAAGGGAAAAAGAAGAAGTATGAATTTGAACTGCCCGACATTGAGTATGGCGGTTGCGTACTCTCGGTAATGGAAAAGGACGACTGCATAAACCTGGGCATAAGGAGCAATCTGGTTACAAAAGACACGATAGGCTTTGCCATACTCCACCGCAACGGGTTAGGGTTCTACCAGAAGATAGAGGGCGACAGCGTTACCCTCACCGTGGGCATAAACGAGCTTTACGAAGGTGTCAACCGTGCGATATTGTTCCAGGGCAGGCGTCCTCTTGCGGAGCGCCTCTTCTTTGTACAGCATGACAGCCTGCAGGCCGGCGACCGTCAGACAGTGAAACTGCGTGTGACAGGCAACGGATATATGATGCACAACCTCGAGCCCGGGCATCATGGGAAAGTTTCCATCGTAGTTGAACGCGAGGACGGCAAGCCGCTTGACGCTGAGACGGAGTTCGCACTCTCGGTAAACGACCAGTCAGGAGTGCAGACAACCTCTTGGGGTTATAATCTCTACACCTATCTGCTGCTGGGCTCGGAACTCAAGGGCTACATCCCTGATGCTTACCAATATTTTGACCCCGAGAACACCGACCGCAAGCAGCATCTCGACCTTGTGATGCTTACCAACGGCTGGACCGCCTACGACTGGAGCGAGCTCACAACCGATAGTTTCAGGGATATTGTCCCGCCTGAGGACGGAATAACGGTGAAGGGCGACCTTGTGCTCAGGATAAGGAACCGTAAGTTCGGTGAAATGGGGCAGTACAAGGTTCACCCTCAGCCTTATATGTTGGTCAGAATAGATTTTACTGCCAACGACAGCACCATCAAGACACAGGCCTTCCGTACGGACAGCGTGGGAAAGTTCAGTATAATTCTCGATGATTTCACCGGAAGACAGACCGTTGCCCTCTCGCCCGAGACATATATTAGACACAGCAACAAAGTCAACTATGCCTTTTATATGGACAAATACTTCTCGCCAAAGCCACGCAGGTTCAGTTTCTGGCAGCAGAACGTAGGCAGCAGTGTCAGGCTTCGGCAAGACAGTGTCAAAGGTATGAGGAAAATCGGTGCATGGGACTATCTTCTTGACGGTGTCGATGTGAAAGTAAAGTTCAACCGCAGGATAACAACGACCTCACCTATCAGTGAACTACGGCTCGATTACCTTGAGGAGTGGGAATATGCAATGGATGTAGGGCTCGGACGCGATACTGACCATATATACAGGAGTGTGCATGATAACAGTATTCCCGATGCAAGATATGAGAGTGATAATGACAATGAGGAGGAAGAACCACAGATGCCAGGGGTACTTGAAGCCGGCAGGCATCAGCTTGCTTGGGAGGAGTTTGATTCAAAAGGACACAATGTCCTGACTGTAGCAGATGTCCTCACAAGTATATATGGACGTTATGACTTAGGATGGCAGAACTGGGTGCAACCTGTTGTTGTGAAAGGCGAGTACAACAGTGACAGCATACCGGTTGCCGATAAGGAATATATACACGGCATTGACGTTGAGGCCATGACAAATTTCAGTGAGGTCATTATCACAAGCGACCCGAAGAAACTGGAGAGTGTAGACGGCAGCCCCGGAATCTGGGAGCGTAGGAGTATGGTGATTGATAACAAGCATCCTTATGAACGTTTCTATCATGGTTTCCTTCTTCAGATGCGTATCTGCTACAAGATAGATTCCACTTCCAGAATACATGATACGGAATCCATTGACGAGTTATCACTCTCTTTGGATAGGCTAATAACTATGGATAAACAGGCCAAGATTTTTGCGAACATGGAACACCCCAACAACGTCGCATATCTCATTCCTGACAAACGCGACAACAAGTCGCTCATAAGAAACGACCTCAGTGTCTCCAGCAGCACGCGCCGTTACACGTCGGTACAGGGCTACACTGTGCCAAAGCAGTTCTATTCTCCCGATTACAGCACAATGACACCCGACGGCAAGGACTATCGCCGTACACTGCTGTGGAACCCATCGGTAAAGGCCATAGACGGCAAACTGACGGTGGAACTGTATAACAGCAGTATATGTGATGCCATGGCCGTTGACGTGCTTGGCTATAACGGCAATACGGTTTTCAGCAATAACGAATATATTGCTACAAGGGAAGATTGTAGTATAAAGAGAAACAACCGTGTAAGACCCCAAAGGAAAAGCACGCAAAAGATGGACTCCGCATTCCTTGCACAATGTGAACACGAATTCGGCACAGCCGAGATATATTACAACAAGAAGAATTACAAGAAAGCACTCACTGCATACATTGAACTGTTGCAATACAACTATCCTCCGGCTTTCTACAGAGTGGGTGAGTTCTATTCCAAAGGTATCAATCTTAAAAAGAGGTACGACCTTGCTGCGCAATTCTTTGAACGCGGTGCCGGACTTGGTGAAGCGCGCTGTTATTATGAGCTGTCACAGATGCATGCTGGTGGCCTCCACTTTCAGCAGAGCAAAGAGAAGGAAGTAGAACTGTTGGAGATTGCATCCGGGCTCAACGAACCGCGTGCGATGTTGCAGTTGGGGCGCTATCTGCTGAAAGGAGAGGGGGTGGAGAAGGATACACTCCGTGCAATAGGGCTCTTCAAGGAACTCGCATTGGCTAAGGACCCGGCCGCAATGTACGAATATGCCGTTATTACGATTGCATCGGGCGTTGAGAATGATTCCATCATAGGTACTCCCTTGCGGTTCATGGTTGCTGCCGCAGAGAATGGCAGCACTGATGCCTTGATGTGGATGTTGGAACATGAGAAGGATAGCGGCAACCTTGAACAGGCCTATACGTACGCGAAGGAACTGCACCTGTTGAATGATGTGCGCGGTACATTATATCTGGCCGACTGCTATTACCATGGCCGCGTAGTAAAACGTGACAAGAGCCTGGCAAAAGACCTCTATCGTGAAGCTGCTGCTGCCGGCAGTGAGGAGGCCAAGGAATGGCTGAGAACAAACAGATAGAATAACGTGAATTCGGTATTTACTCTATAGAATCGCGAATCTGTCATTCTGAGCAAGCGAAGAATCTCTATCATCTGCGTTTTTTTTGAGATCCCTCGTCGCTTCGCTCTGTCGGGATGACAGGTCGGCTCACCGGCAAAGTCTAGGGGCTAAGCAAAAAGTTGAGTGATTTAGGAAAAGAGAGTAACAGAGCGAAAATA
>CALCEC010000039.1 GCA_937900095.1 uncultured Bacteroidales bacterium
TCGAACCCAAGACCCCATCCTTAAAAGGGATGTGCTCTACCTGCTGAGCTAGCGAGTCTACCTAATTGCCGTTAAGCGAGTGCAAAGATAGGAATTTATTTTGAATCTGCAAACATTTTCTCCGTTTTTATCTTCCAATAGGATATAAACCATTGATAAAGCATTGAGCTATTATGGATTTACAGCGTCAATCCATATCAGAAGCATTATCTTTACCGTCAAAGGTAGTAGAGTCTATTGCATCACGGAAGGTTTTCTCCTCGGCATAACCGGAAATCTCCGCAACCTCATGATAGCGTTTGAGATAACCAGCAATAAGGGTTGTCAGAGGAAGAGCAACAATCATTCCAAGAACCCCCAACAGATGTCCCCAGATTGACAGTGATAGCAGAATTACCGCAGGATGCAGGTTCATACGCTTGCCCATGATGCAGGGTACAAGAAATACATCCTGAATAACCTGTACAACAGCAAGCACTACAAGCGCAGAGAGGAATATTACCCAAAAATCACCACCGGTATTGGCAGACTCAAGAACCGCAAGGAGAGCCATAGGGATAAGTGACAAAGTCTGCAGATAAGGAACAAGGTTCAAGATACCAATAAACATTCCGAATGCTATTGCAGCCGGAAAATCAATAATTACAAAGCCTATTGAAAAAAGCACACCCACACAGAGTGCCACAAGTGCCTGACCACGGAAATACTGGTTCATGCCATAAACAAGATCATCCCAAAGCTTTATTGTCACATTGCGCCAACGCTTGGGTATGTAAAGTGTCCATGACTCGGACAACCTTTCAAAATCAAGCAGTATAAAGAACAGGTAAAGCAAGATAATACCCATAGTAAACATCGCCTGAAGCAAATCGGCTGTCCCGAACAAGAGGTATTTCAACTTGTTGAGCACAAACTCTTTGAATTCAACATTCTCACTACTGCTGAGGAGTGCAGCCCACCCGTTCTCATCGGCTACACTTTTGAAGAAATTGATTACAGGTTCGGGAATCGAACTGTTCGCTATATTTTCGCTCAAGAAAGATATTGTTATATTCTTCAATGCCAGCAACTCGGCAAGCATGGAAGGAATCACAAGCATCAGGATTCCGTACACCACACCACATATCAACAACAAAGAAACCACAATTGAGAGCATTCTGAACCTCAGACGCATCCTGTGCTGCACAAAGCCTACAAGCGGTTGCAGAAGATATGCCAATAGCCACGCAATGGCAAACGGCAACAGTACGCTGCTCAAGCTGTCGAGTACAAAATATGAGACGGCAAGCGCCATTATCACCAGCACAATACGCAGGAAGCGTCCTAATGTAACCTCACTCTGTTTCATCCGCAAATCTTTATTGTATTCTCCACCGCATCAGTCTCTGTTGCGCCACCTACAAGAAGCACGAACTCACCACGCGGCTCGCATTCTGTAAAATGCTCTACCAGTTCCGCCAATGTACCACGCACACACTCCTCGTGGATTTTTGATATCTCTCGCACCGCAGCCGCACTGCGACAGGGACCAAATACCTCGGACAGCTGCGTCAGGGTCTTGAGTACTCTGTATGGTGATTCATATAAGATTATCGTACGTTCTTCGTCTTTGAGGAAGTTCAAACGTGTCTGGCGTCCCTTTTTCTGCGGCAGGAATCCCTCGAACACAAACTTGTCGCAAGGCAAAGCAGAACATACCAGTGCCGGCACAAAAGCCGTCGCACCGGGAAGACACTGTACCTCTACCCCACACTTCACGGCTTCGCGGACAAGCATGAAACCAGGGTCTGAAATTGCCGGAGTACCGGCATCGGAAATAAGTGCAACGTGATGCTCGCAATCCCTTATACGTTCCGCCAGTGCACCCACCGTCTTATGTTCATTGAACTTGTGATGCGAGTACATAGGCACCTGTATTTCAAGATGCTTGAGTAGTTTTGCCGAAGTACGCGTATCCTCGGCCAATACAAAATCTGCCTCCCGCAGTATGCGCACAGCACGCATTGTTATATCTTCAAGATTGCCCACTGGAGTGGGCACTACATATAATATTCCCATAATAGACTATTTTATTGCAAAATAAACACTTTTACTGCAACTACACGAAAAATAAAAGAGAATTTTAGAACCGTAACCTTATAAGATGTTAAGAATTTGATGATAATTAGCATAGTTTTTAACCTCTAATTGATTATCTTTGTACTAACATAGGATATAATTCAGCAATATAAGTTGAAATGAAATACAAGAACCTGTTCATAGACCTTGACGACACATTATATGACTTCTCTGCAGCCTCGCGCGAGTCGTTCAGAGAGGCATACACCCTGTTGCACTATGAACGTTTCTTTGAATCTTTCGAGCATTATATGAGCCTATACACACCCTACAACCTGATGCTATGGGGATTGTACGGCGAAGGCAAGATAACAAAAGAAGAACTTAACAGGAGACGCTACTCCCACCCGTTGGAGTGTGTAGGCATCAACGACCAGGATTTGGCAGATACCTTCTGCCACGAATCCCTGTCACGCATACCGACAAAGAACTGCATTATCCCAGGAGCAATAGAGTTGCTTGAGTACCTGCGCCCGAAATACCGGATGTTCATACTCTCCAACGGCTTCAAGGAGCTGCAGTCACACAAGATGCAGACAGCTGGACTCGACAAGTACTTTGATGCCCTGATACTCTCCGAAGACATAGGCATCAACAAGCCGCGCCCCGAGCTTTTCGAGCACGCACTGCGCACAACAGTTTCCACTATTGAAGAGAGCATTATGATAGGTGACATGTTCGAGACAGATATCGCAGGTGCAGCCAACATAGGCATGCAGCAGATATTCTTCAATCCCAAGCGCTTGACCAGGTTGCCGTTTGCCCCAACATACGAGGTTAACAGTTTGTTAGAGATTAAGGAAATACTTTAAAAACAGCATATGGACAACAGCCAGACTTCAATCCTGCTTATCTACACAGGAGGAACAATTGGAATGATTCATAATCCCGAAACGGGTGCCTTGGAGAGTTTCAACTTCGACCACCTGCTCAAGCATGTTCCCGAACTCAAGCAGTTCAACATAAACATAGATGCTATTACATTCGACCCGACAATCGATTCATCGGATATGGAGCCCGAGATGTGGGGACGCATCGTAAGAATCATTGAAGAGAACTACGAAACTTACGACGGTTTTGTTGTGCTGCACGGTACCGATACAATGTCATTTACCGCATCAGCTTTGAGCTTCATGCTTGAAGACCTGATGAAACCCGTAATACTGACAGGCAGCCAGTTGCCTGTAGGCGGTTTACGTACTGACGGAAAAGAGAACCTCATCACTGCCATAGAGATTGCTGCTGCGAAGAAGCCTGACGGCACCCCTGTTGTACCGGAAGTATGCGTATTCTTCCACGAACGTCTCATGCGCGGCAACCGTACAACAAAAATCAACTCCGAGAGCTTCGGAGCATTCGGCTCCAACAATTACCCGTTGCTTGCTATGGCAGGTACAGACATACAGTTCTACACACGCAACATAAAGAAATACGTTCCGGGTCTCAAGCTCAAGACACATTATGAATACAACAGCAACGTATTCATCTTCTCACTCTTCCCGGGCATACAGCAAGAAGTGATAGAGAGAGTGCTTCAGGCCAAAGAACTCAAGGGTGTCATTTTCCGCACATACGGAGCCGGCAACGCACCACAGAAGAAATGGCTTGTCGATGCACTGTCAAAAGCTAATGCCGAAGGCAAGGTAATCATCAACATCACTCAATGTGCAGGTGGCAGTGTGCATATGGAACGATATGAGACAGGCCTTCAGCTATTGGAGGCAGGAGTCATCAGCGGACATGACTCCACGGTAGAAGCTGCCATAACAAAGTTGATGTACCTTTTAGGAAAAGGGCTACCTGTAGATGAGGTACGCCGCCGTATGGGACAGAACTTTGCCGGAGAGATTTCTGTATAATAAAGAGATACATTGCTGATTGAGCAATGGACGGCGCACGGGAGCTCCGGGGGCTTTAGCGTCAACAAGGTCAATTGTGTCTTTAGGGTCGCGCGCCATAAAGAAAAACATGCAGCCACGCTTTTTATACCCCTCACCGCCTTGCGGAGCTCCCCTAA
>CALCEC010000040.1 GCA_937900095.1 uncultured Bacteroidales bacterium
TTTAATGTTTTGTCTGTGTTAAAAAGATATTCCCCCTATGGTTTGCAGGTGAACCCAAAAGTCCTTAATAAACACTCTTCAAACGGAAAACTCGTGCAAGCGAACCTTAAACAAAACCCGTTTCACCTTTCATCTCCAACCCTTCACCTATACCCCCTAACCCGTTAACCGTCAAACGTTATCCCCTACTTATTCTTGGTAAAATCCTGAAGGAACCACCCGATAGATTCCCACTGCGGGTCACCCTCTATGCTGTATTCAAACTCCCTCACTGCACTACCGTCTGCTATCATCTTGTCCAAATAGCTTGCTGCCGCGTCCGGGTCATTAAGCATCCACATCACCTGGCAAGTGCCACCATTGGTCACCCTTGCCACAAAAAGAGCATTGGGGTGGTCGGGATCGCCTTTTATACCTTTGTCGACCACCTCGGTGAACTGCTGCATCACATTGAACTCCTCCTGCGTGGGCCACAGCTCCTCATCGACATCGCGATAGTCGAAGATAACAGAACAGAAACAGGCAAAAACCTGCTTAAGCTGCACATCGTCCTTGCGCGCGGCAAGCGAAGTGTTTATGACCATAAGAGCCTTGCCCTTCTCGGCATTATCGGCCCTTACAACCGCGAAACTCTCGGTCGGCAGAGTGAGAGTAACCTGGTCGGTCTTCTTTTCTCTCCCGAACAATCTGTCAAGAAATCCCATATTACGATTTATCAATAAAGACGTTACAAAAATTATATAAAAACCAATGCGTGACATCATCCGTACTTCTCTTCAAGTTCCAGTTTCTTTATGCGTGAACGTATTGCACCCGGCTTGCGCTGGAAATGCGCCGCAAGCTCATCCACCGTAGCACCCTCGCACCACATACGCTCAAGCTCGGCATCATCCTCGGCACTCCATTGGTTATAGGCATTCGGGAACTCCTGCCTGCAGGCATAGACCGAATAGGTGGGCTCACCAGTAAGCTGTTTGTACGCCTTGAGGTATTTCTTCAACCTCTTCACATCCTTATCCGACAGATAAGGCAAGCGACGGATATCCATGTTGTCCGCCAGGTCATTCAGCTTGACCGCCACAGACAGAGGATTGCTCTTCACGCGTGCTATGAACTTGTCGTACGGTTCATCCTCCGAGAGCTTAGTCACACAGCGCAGAGCCTCGATAACATCTGCCGAAAAGCCCTCTGCCGAAAGCCGTTCGAATGTCCAGTCACTGTCCTCCACTACATCGTGCAACACGCCCACAATCTTCTCGTCAGCGGTTTTTCCTGCAGCCATCACGCGCAAAGGATGGCCTATATACTCATTACCGGCCTTGTCCAGTTGCCCACGGTGCGCCTCGGTAGCAATCTCGATAGCCCTTTCAAGTGTACTCATATAATCTGTTTGTTGTTTTCAAATTTACAAAGGAGTGCGGCCTGCCGGCCCAAAGATAAAGAATTAATGTAAAAATTTGAAAGGAATAATTATATTTGTGAAATAAACGACAAAGTATGGGAAATACATTCAAAGATAAAGTAGTCATAGTAACCGGTGGTGCCAACGGCATTGGCCGATGCATTGCCAGTGAGTTCCGTTCTCAGGGAGCCATAGTATATGTGATTGACAAGCAAGAGGGCGAACACTTTGTTGGGGATATCTCCAGGAAAGAGGTACTGGAGGCATTTGCCGCCGATGTCCTGAGCAAGCATGAAAATGTGGATGTCATCGTCAACAATGCCTTGCCATTGATGAAAGGGATAGATGAATGTTCCTACGAGGAGTTCCAGTATGCCCTGAGTGTGGGGGTGACCGCACCATTCTACTTGGTAAAATTACTGAATAATCATTTGGCCGAAGGTGCATCCATCATCAACATATCTTCGTCGCGTGACCGTATGAGCCAACCGCAGACCGAGAGCTATACAGCAGCCAAAGGTGGCATTGCCGCACTCACTCACGCATTGGCGGTGAGCCTGTCGGGAAAAGCAAGGGTGAACTCCATATCCCCGGGCTGGATAGATACGGTCTACACCGTTTACGAAGGCCCCGATGCAACGCAGCAACCTGCCGGCAGAGTGGGTAATCCCATGGATATTGCCAATATGGTGCTGTTCCTTTGCAGCGACAAGGCCGGTTTTATAACGGGCGAGAACATCTGTATCGACGGCGGCATGACCAGGCAGATGATTTACCACGGAGACTGCGGTTGGAAGTTGAAAGAATAAATTTTCAGACAATTATGTTAGCATACACATACATCGAAAAAGGAAAGTTCGCTTTGGCGGAGAAGCCGAAGCCAACACTTATTGATCCTACCGATGCCATTGTTCGAGTGACTATGGGAAGTATCTGTACCAGCGACCTACATATTAAGCACGGAAGCGTGCCTCGTGCCGTTCCGGGCATTACCGTCGGTCATGAAATGGTGGGCGTGGTGGAAGAAGTGGGCTCTGAGGTAACCAATGTAAAGCCAGGAGATAGAGTGACCGTAAACGTGGAAACCTTCTGCGGAGAGTGTTTCTTCTGCAAAAACGGTTATGTGAACAACTGTACCGACCCGAATGGCGGTTGGGCATTGGGGTGCCGTATCGATGGCGGACAGACGGAATACGTGCGTGTACCGCTAGCCGACCAAGGCTTGAACCGTATTCCTGATAGCGTTTCCGATGAACAGGCTTTGTTCGTTGGTGATGTCTTGGCCACAGGATTTTGGGCAGCTCGTATCTCTGAAATTACAGAAGACGATACAGTACTGATAATAGGAGCAGGGCCGACTGGCATCTGCACACTCCTTTGTGTGATGTTGAAGCGACCTAAACGCATCATCGTCTGCGAAAAGTCCGAAGAAAGGCGTCGTTTCGTGCAAGAGCATTACCCCGAAGTGTTGCTCACCACTCCCGAGGAGTGCAAGAATTTCGTATTACAAAACAGCGACCATGGCGGAGCCGACAGGGTGCTCGAAGTGGCAGGAGCCGATGATACCTTCCGCTTGGCGTGGGAGTGTGCCCGTCCCAATGCTATCGTTACCGTGGTAGCCCTCTACGACCAGCCTCAAGTTCTTCCTTTGCCAGACATGTATGGCAAGAACCTCACCTTCAAGACCGGTGGCGTGGACGGGTGTGATTGTGAGGAAGTCCTCCGTCTTATTGAAGCAGGAAAGATTGACACCACCCCACTCATCACGCATCGTTTTCCGTTGAGTGAGATTGAAGAAGCCTACCGCATATTCGAGAACAAATTGGATGGGGTGATAAAGGTGGCGATAATTTAATTTGAAGACATCATGCAACCCCCAAAGATAGACAACTTCACAAAGAAGAAAGGCCAGCCTATCTCCTTGACGCATGGAAATGCTTGCACAATTGCGAGGGATCAAAGAGACGACAAAATACTCTGTTAATAACATATTGAACGAATAAAGAAATGATACAACTGTCAAAGAAGATGTTTTTCTATATGCTTTGTTTGAGTTTATTGATTAGCAGTTTCAACTGCCAAAACACGAACCAGGGCGAATTCTATAAAGAAGAAATCAACACAAAAATGCCTATTGAAAGCAAATACAAGAAAATGGGTAGTGAACAAGTCGCTAAGGTAGAATTTACCAGCGAGAACCCAAGAATAGGAAAGATTGTTGCAGTATACCCTCATTCCATACTTCAGTCCGACCGCGCATTTCCTCTTGTTAACATAGGCAATGCATCGAACACCACTGCTTACGACCTGATAGAAGCAATGGAACATATAGCCTCTTGGGGATATGTTGTTATTGGGAACATGGATAAACAGACCGGTTCCGGTTTATCCATTTCACGGACGTTAGATGAATTTCTTGGTTTGGTTGCACGGCATGATAATCTGTTCTATGACAAGATTGATACAACAAAGATAGCCATTGCCGGTTATTCTCAAGGCGCGTACGGTGCAGTTATGGCGGCAACAGCATACCCAAACAGCCACCGTTACAAGGCAATCTATCTGTGCAGTTGTCCGCAGAAACAAATTGGTATAAACTTCAAATGGGGAACAACAGACTTTGCCAAGATTACAGCCCCACTGCTAATGCTGGCAGGAACAGGGAATTGGGACTCAAATATTATCAGTCCCGAAGAAGCCTTTAAAGCAAACTTCGATGAAACAACAGGAACTTTTCCCGTGCTGTCGGCACGCCACGCCTGCAAAGACCATGAGGATATGGGAGGAGAGGGCGATGCCTACATGACTGCATGGTTCTCTTATTTTCTCAAAGGCGACAGCATTGCCGGCAAAGCCTTTGCAGGTGACGACGCAGAGATTCTGAAGAATACAGACCGTTGGATAAACATCAAAAGAAAAGGACTAAGTGAAAACTGAAAACCATTCGTTTCATTTCACCAAAGGCACCAATATTCATGTGTCTGCGACACAAAAAGTGCCTCTCGTGTTTGTAATCAAGAGAGGCTGGCACGCAGTGACTGAAGAGCTAAAACCCACCGAAGGTACCAATAATCACGCGTCAGCAAGCACACAAAAGTGCCTCTCGTGTTTGTAATCAAGAGAGGCTGGCACGCAGTGACTGAAGAG
>CALCEC010000041.1 GCA_937900095.1 uncultured Bacteroidales bacterium
CCTAAAAAAGAATTATATAAGTACAATATTACCCACACTAAATTTCTACTGAGCCAATTAAATGAAAAGCGACAATGGATTCTCGCCATTGTCGCTTTAATATAGGGCAATAAGTATATTTATATTACTTTGCAGCCGGTGTTACATCCAGCAACTCGACATCGAAACGGAGTGCCTCATTTGCACCGATATCCTGGCCTGCACCCTGCTTGTCGTATGCGAGCTTTGCAGGAATCCAAAGGATGATTCTGCCGCCCTTGCCTACAAGCTTCATACCCTCGGTCCAACCCTTGATGACTCTGTTCAATGGGAACTCGATCGGGTTGTCCTTCTCGGCCTGGTCTGGCTGGTATGCCTTTATCATCTGCTTGCGCTGTTCCGGCATGTCTGCCCAGCGGTTGCTGTCGAATACGATGCCTTTACGTGTTGTGCCTGTGTAAAGTACCTTTACAGTGTCATCGTCGTTGACAGCCTTTGTGCTTGCGTCACCCTCGTTGACAATCTTGTAAAGGAGGCCACTCTCGGTCTTCTTCACACCCTTCTCTTCCTTCTCGATCTCGGCAAGCCACTCTTTTGAAAGACGCTCGTTCTCGGCAGGAACAACTACAGTGAAGTAGTTCTGCATGAAATCTCTTGCCTGCTCGTCAGTAATCTTCTGGACCTTGTTGTGAACATCGTTCAAACCCTCCATGAATGATTTCTTCTGAACAGAGAATGGTGCTTTCTCAAGGCCGAAAGCAAGATCTGCGCCAAGGAGGGTAGATGCAATCTTCTTCTCCTCTGGGGTTCCGAACACCTCTGTCATGCCTGTTGTGTCTGCCATGGCAGCCTGTACTTTAGGACCGATCTCCGGACCAAGGTATTTCATGCCAATCTCCTGGATATTCTCCTTTGTGATTGTCACGTCTTCTGCCTTGAGCTTGTCCTCACCGTCCATAACCTTCTCGATGGTTTCGACGATTACTGCATAGTCCGCTTTCAACTGTGGCATTATGCCTTTCTCAATCTGGTTTGCAACATCCATACCTACGATGTATGAGAGTGAGTCGAATTTTACGTCCTCACCTGATGCGCTGCCTGTGCTGCCGCAAGACATTGTCATTGAAGCGACGACGCATGCTGCAATTGTGGAAAAAATTTTCTTCATAATATTAATAATAAATTATAGATTATTGTTGCTGTGGAATTTGATGAGTCCTTCCATCGGGCTCTCTACAATGTTTCCCACTGAAAGGCCAAGGCTCTCTGCAGTTTCCCGGATCTCTTCGGAGAAGTTCATGCCTATGCCGCCGGAAATATGTATGGGAAGCCAAGAACGGCGGTAAACCATTACGTTGCGCTGGAAGAACTGTGTGAAACAGTGCTTGAGCATAGTGTGTACCTCGGCATTCTTCTTGTTCTCTTGGATGAATGGTGTGAGGCTTGCGAGCCAACGGTTGGGCAGGGGAGTGTGGTACACTCTTTCAAGAATAGTTGCTATGTCAAGGTTATACTGCTGCATGAACTTCTCCCTTATTTCTTTTGGAAGCTGTTTCTTGACACAATCGCTGACAAGTTGGCGGCCCAGGTGGGCACCGCTGCCTTCATCACCTAGGATGTAACCCATTGACGGGGTGTTGTCTGTAATGCTTTTGCCGTCATAGAGGCACGAGTTGGATCCTGTTCCCAAGATGCAGGCGATGCCCTCCTCGCGTCCGCACAGTGCACGTGCTGCTCCCAATAGGTCGCTGTGTATCTCAATCTCTTTTGTCTCAAAAACCGCTTCAAGCGCCTGCTTCATGCGGTCGTTGGCTGTGTCATATGCGCAACCTGCACCATAGAAGAATATCTTCTGTGGCGCTGTAGTGTCAATATTGTCTGCAAGTTCTGCTTTCAACACGGCGAGAATCTCATCACTGCTCTGTATTGTAGGGTTAAGTCCCTGTGTCTTTATGCGCTTTACAATGATGCTGCCGTTGCATAGTACCCAATCGGTCTTAGTGGAACCGCTGTCTGCTATAAGTATTATCATTTCTTAATCGATTGCGTTAGTAAACATTTTGTAAAGATACTCCAAATTCTACTTTTTACCAAAAGCGGGGTCAATTTTTATGAGTGCAGACACGATGAAAGTCACAGTCGTGCATATCATTACCCAGATGAAGAAATTCTCGTATCCTATCCATTGCTGTATATATCCCGATACCATACCGGGCAACATCATTCCCAATGACATGAATGCTGTGGATATTGCAAAGTGGGCGGTGGGATATTTGCCCTGTGCAAAATATATCATATACAGGGTATATGCAGTAAAACCGAAGCCATAGCCCAGTTGTTCGATGAATATGCAACCGCCGATGGTTACAAGGCTCTCTGTGTGGGCCATACTCATATATACATATACAATGTCGGGCAGGGAAATTGCGATGACCATGGGCCACAGCCAGTATTTCAGCCCCTTGCGCGATATGCATATTCCACCTGCTATACCACCGATAATAAGGCCTATCACACCCACAACACCGTAAATGAATCCTATGTCGCCTTTGTCAAGGGCAAGACCGCCGGCTGCAGTGCTGTCCATGAGGAACAGCTTGCCTATCTTCACCAGTTGCGCCTCGGGGAAGCGGAACAGCAACAGGAACAGCAGGGCTGTCCAGATTCCCGGCTTCTGGAAATAAGTCTTTATTATGTCGCCGAAGTTTTTGAATACACCCTTTATGCTGTCGGGGGTACGTGAAATGTCGCTTTCCGGCTCGGGAAGCATACGGCGGTGGTATACGTAAAGCATTGCCATGATTACCGCGGTGACTGCAAATGTTGCGCTCCAAGCGTAGGCTTTTTCACCGAAATGGTCGCATAGCCTGCTGGCAAGCATGACAAGGATGCCCGAGCTGAATACTGTTGCAATGCGGTAGAATGTGTTCCTGATACCCGAGAAGAAAGATTGTTTCTCTTGTGTTAGACCCAGGATGTAAAAACCGTCAAGAGCAATGTCATGTGTCGATGACACGAATGCACCCGCCATGAATGCAGCCAAGGTGAAAAGCACGAAACTTGCCGACGGCACAGCCAAGGCTATTGCCGCAAAGCACAGAGCAAGTAACAGCTGTGAGTACAGAGTCCATTTGCGTCGTGTACTTATCATCTCTACAAAAGGACTCCAAAGGGGTTTTATGGTCCACGGAATAAGCAGGATGCTTGTGTAGAGGGCTATACTTGTGTTGTCCACGCCCATATCCTTGTACATTATGTCCGAGACTGATGTGATAGCATGGTAGGGCAGACCAGAAGCGAAATATAGCGACGGAATCCATAGCCATGCGTTGGTTTTCTTCAGCATAAGAGAGTCTGTTTTCTTTTATTGTCTGCATTTATTATTGTCAGCGAAGATACTCAAAATAATGCATATACAAAAGCAAATCCAAATGCTTGGATTTGCTTTTATGATAAATTTAAATATTGCTGTGAAAAGGTATAACCTTCTGCGTTGCTTCGCGTGACTATTGCTGCAAAAGTTCCCTAAATGGACTCAAAAAAGTACCAAATTGGAATCAGACGATTCCCTGTGCCATCATGGCCTTTGCCACTTTAAGGAAGCCTGCAACGTTCGCACCCTTTACATAGTCGATGTAACCGTCCTCGCGTGTGCCGTATTTTACACAGGCACTGTGGATGTTATGCATTATCTCGTGAAGCATCTGGTCTACCTTTGTGCTGCTCCAGTTGAGCTTTCCTGAGTTCTGGCTCATCTCAAGGCCTGATACCGATACACCGCCGGCATTCGATGCCTTGCCCGGAGCATAAAGGATTCTGGCCTCCTGGAATACGTGGATTGCCTCTGGAGTAGAAGGCATGTTCGCGCCCTCGGAAACGGCAATCACTCCGTTTGCTACAAGTGTTCTTGCCTCGTCACCGTTAATCTCGTTCTGTGTAGCAGAAGGCAGTGCAATGTCTCCCTTCTCGCACCATGGACGGGCATCCTCCACGTACTTGCAGCCGTATTTGTCGGCATACTCCTTGATACGGCCACGACGCACGTTCTTCAGCTCCATAATGAAGTCGAG
Source organism: uncultured Bacteroidales bacterium (assembly GCA_937900095.1). Classification (GTDB taxonomy): domain Bacteria; phylum Bacteroidota; class Bacteroidia; order Bacteroidales; family Bacteroidaceae; genus HGM04593. The sequence continues at coordinate 4,050 of CALCEC010000041.1, forward strand.
CTTCTCGCGGTCAATTCCCTCCGGGTCATATATGTAGCCGTTGGAGTCACTCATGGTAACAACCTTTCCGCCCAACTGGATAATCTTCTCGACAGTGTACTGTGCCACATTGCCTGAACCTGAAACAAGGCAAGTCTTGCCGACGATGCTGTCACCGCGTGTGCCCAACATCTCCTGCAGGAAGTAGATGTTGCCATAGCCTGTTGCCTCGGGGCGGATAAGCGAACCTCCGAACTCAAGGCCCTTGCCGGTGAACACTCCGTTGAACTCGCGTGTCAGTTTCTTGTACATTCCGAACATATAACCGACCTCGCGGCCGCCAACACCGATATCACCTGCAGGTACGTCCATCTCAGGGCCTATGTTACGCCACAACTCTGTAATGAACGCCTGACAGAAACGCATGACCTCGTTGTCGCTCTTGCCTTTGGGGTCAAAGTCCGAACCACCCTTTGCACCTCCCATAGGAAGAGTAGTGAGGGAGTTCTTGAATGTCTGTTCGAAAGCGAGATACTTGAGAATACCTACGTTTACCGATGGATGGAAACGGATACCGCCCTTGTAGGGGCCAATGGCGTTGTTGTGCTGTACACGGTAACCGGTGTTGACCTGTACTTTGCCGTTGTCGTCAACCCATGTGACGCGGAATGTGAATATACGGTCGGGGATACAGAGCCTCTCGATGAGGTTGTTTGCCTCGAACTCGGGGTGCTTGTTGTACTCCTCCTCAATGGAGTTCAGCACCTCTTCAACAGCCTGAAAATACTCAGGCTCATGTGGAAACTTTTTCTTCAGATTCTCAAGTGTAGTCGCTACTTTCATATGATTATGTGTTATATTTCTTTTTGGTGTCGCAAAAATAACAATATAGTTTTAAAAAATAAAGAAATGTAAGCGTTTTTTTGAAATAACAAGAAAAAAGTCTGTTTTGTTCAATGAAAGGGAGAAAAAGTCAAGTAATTATGTAAAAAGGGGAGAAAAATGTCTTTTTGTAAAAGGCTTTGGCCGAAATGACAAAATGGGCGAAAGGAGATAATCTTAAACAGCTTCTTAGATACCGTTATAGGTATACGCAAGGGTAAAGATGCTTGTCCTGCAGCTGCAACCCTGCTGTATTGCCGATGCGCAGTTGGCAAGTGTGGCTCCTGTTGTGAGGATGTCGTCAATGAGCAGAATATGCTTGCCCTCAATGAGTGAGGCATCAGCCAATGCAAAGATACCTTCTACGTTCTTCCACCTTTCGTCGCGGTTCTTGTGTGTCTGCGTCTCGTTTGATGTGGCACGCATAACAGCACCTTTTATTACAGGTATTCCTGTTGCACGCGAGAGTCCTGCCGCGATGTAGTCGCACTGGTTATATCCGCGTTTCCTCTCCTTCTTTTTTGAGAGCGGTAACGGCACTATGGCATCTATGCCGTCAAAGAAACCGCTTACGGCAATCTCCTTTGCTGCAAGGTAGGCAAATCGTTCTCCCACCTCGGGGTGGTTCTTGTACTTCAGCCGGTGGATGATGTTGTTGTAAGGCGATTGCTTATGGTAATAGATGAACGAGGTTGCACGCTCAATCTCTATCTTACCCCAGAAAGTCTTTTCAATCTCCTCAAGATGTATCTTCTCAATCTTGGGCAGAGAATTGAGGCAGTTTATGCATATATCCTTTTCCTGTGGGGAGAGGAGCTCGCCGCATACCACGCAGTAGCGGGGGAATATCAGGTCTATGAGGTCAGAAATCCATTTCATCGCCGGTGTAGTTCAATGCTTTGAAAATGAGGGACGGTTCGTAGCCACGACTTGCCGCATGGCGTATGATCTTCTGCTTTGCATCGCGGTCATCCTTGCCTTTGAGCTCCTTGCACTTGGAAGCAATGACCTCGGCGAGGCTTGCCGTGTACTGCTCCTCGTCGATGTTGTCTATTGCTTCGTTCACCAGTTCGCATGGCAACCTCTTCTCGCTCAAGGCAGCCCTTATCTTGATGCGTCCCCAACGGTTGAAACGCACTTTGTCGTTTACGAATGCCCGGCAGTAACGTGCCTCGTTGATGAACCCCTCGCTTGTGAGTCTCTCGATGATAGAGCGGTGCTCTCCTTGTGGCACACCCCATGCAGTGAGTTTTGCTGTAACCTCACTCACACAACGCTCGCACAGCGTACAGTACGCCGCGGCCTTGTTCAGTGCTTCTCCTGGGGTAAGTTCTTTCATGGTATTGTATTGTCGCTGCTAAATGATCGAAATTTGAGGCACGGTTGACAAATAGTCCGTTTCTTTATTTCTTTGGTCTCGTTGCTTTAACCATTCTGTCGTTGCCGGCAAAATCCTTACGCAGTTCAATGCCGGTGTAGCCTAAACCGGCGAGCATCTCCACTGTTTCTGCTCCGTGGGCGCGGTTGATTTCAAAATAGAGGGTTCCGCCGGGCTTCAAAAGCGTCAAACCTTTCTTTGCTATTGTTCGGTAGAACAGCAACGGGTCGCTGTCGGGCACAAAGAGGGCTGTATGCGGCTCCCAGTCAAGCACGTTGGAGTGCATTGCACTTTTTTCGTTCTCTTTTATGTAGGGCGGGTTGCTAACGATAATGTCGAACAGGTTCTCTTCCGGCCGATATGAGAGGATGTCTACCTGCTCAAATAGAACCTCTGTACCATTGCTATGGTTGTTCTCCGTGGCAACGGCGAGGGCTTCGTTTGATATGTCCCACGCTGTCACTTTGCTATGTGGCAACTTGTTTGCAAGGCTCACTGCAATGCATCCGCTGCCGGTGCCTATGTCCAGGATTCTCTCATTGCCGGTGGCTTCACTTGCTACCCATTCTACAAGCTCGCTTGTCTCGGGGCGCGGGATTAGGGTTGCAGGGGTTACCTTGAACCTCAGTCCGCAAAAATAACTGTAGCCTTGTATGTATTGGATAGGCTCATACTTCTGCAGGCGCTTGATGGCGTCTTCAAGAGTGGCTTCCTGCTCGTGGGTGAGTTCAATATTGTCTTTTAGAAAGAATGTCATCTGCGGAATGCCGAGCATCTCGGTTACGATGATACGAGTAAAGGCAGCTACCTCCCCCGCAGGGTAGTAACTGCCTAAATTCTCTTTTATGTGCTTTGCAATCCTGTTCACTTCAGTAATGCGTAAAGTTTCTCCCATTCGTCGCACAATGCCTGCATCGATGGGAATACAAGGTTCGCTCCGGCTTTTGTGAGCACCTCTTCCTTCAGTGGGCCTGTGTTGGCTGCTATGGTGAAGAGTCCGGCTGCAACGCCTGCGGTAACGCCCAGCGGAGCGTTCTCTACAACGATGGCTTCATTAGGCTTGAGCCCTCCGCGCTCCATTGCCAACAGGTAGGGGTCGGGGTAGGGCTTGCCGCGCTTCACGTTGAAGCTGCTTATGATGTGGTTCTCGTTGAAGAGTCCGGGGAAGTTGCCCTGTACACGGGAGAGCAGTGCGGGAGTGCCGCTGCCGGTGACAATCATGGGGGTGAGGCCACAGGCCTTTACCTTCTGTACCAGTTCTAATGCTCCCTGCATGCGTGGCGTAGGGGGGTAGGTGTCGAACACTTCGCACTTTGCCTTGCATAGCGAGTCGATGAGCTCCTGTGTGGCGGGCTTCCCGAATTGTGCCATGCTTGCCGTGTTGATGGTGTCGGCGCCGGTGCGTCCCTCGTTCATGTACACATCCTCGGGAGTGAAGTTGAAACCTGCTCGGGTCATCACCTTGGACCATGCGTCGGCGTGGTATGGCATTGAGTCGAACAGCACGCCGTCCATGTCGAACAATACAGCACGCAACTGCAAGGCGCTGTGGCCCTGCAGTTGCTTATAGTCATTTATTGCTTTGTTGTAATCCATTAAAGACTGTCTGAATTTTGTTTTTTTTGTCTATTAAGAGATCCCTCCGCTTTGCGTTCGGGATGACATTGCTGTCATGTTGAGCGCAGCGAAACATCTCTTTCCAATAGTGTTGCATTGAGATTCTTGACTTTAGCCCCTTCGGCTGACGCCTCGGGCGTCGACCGTTGGTTCGCTTCGCTCAGAATGACAGGTTCGCGTATTGTGTCATATCGAACGAACGTGAGATATCTCAATGTCGTTTTTTTGAGATCCCTCCGCTTTGCGTTCGGGATGACAAGTTTTCCGCAGACAAAACTCCCTCCCCCTTCGGGTACTCCCTCTATAAACAGAGGGAGAGTTTTGCGTGCTTGTTTTGAGTTTCG
>CALCEC010000042.1 GCA_937900095.1 uncultured Bacteroidales bacterium
AGGCACAATGGCCGAACGGATAAAGGTTGATGGCTGATGGTTGATGGAGTCATCAGATTGAACCTTCTCGCAAGTTCTTCGTTCACCCCTCAATGCTGGACTCTCGACCATTTCCACTACGGGAAGGAACTGCATGTACTTGCTGATAGAACGCATGAAGGCATACACTTCGCTCCCTCTCCCGGCACAACGGTCATTGATGGTGCTCAGTGTGTTGTACTCCACGCCATTTACGGCCATCATCTCAACGGCACGCATCACGCGGTCGAAGGTGGGGCGGCCTCCGCGGTCGTGGCGGTATGCGTCGTGGATGTCTTTGGGGCCATCGAGTGAGATGCCTATGAGAAAGTTGTTGCGGCGAAAGAAGTCGCACCACTCGGCATTCATTAATAGTCCGTTGGTCTGTAGGGAGTTCTCTATTTGCTTGTTCCCCTTGTATTTGTTTTGCAGCGCAACAGCCTTTTCGTAGAAGTCGAGCCCAGCGAGGAGTGGCTCTCCTCCATGCCAGCAGAAAGTCACTGCGGGTACTTGCACAGCCTCTATGTATTGGCTGATGTATCGTTCCAGCAGTTCCTCGCTCATCTTCGGTTGGTGACCTCCGTAGAGGTCAGCCTTACCGAGATAATAACAATATTCACAATCGAGGTTGCATGCCGATCCCACAGGCTTTATCATTGTCGTGAAAGCCGTGGGGCGCATCAATCGCTGCGCATCGGTGAAGTGTAGTGTCTGGTTGTTCATCTGTGAGATTGTGTGGTGACGATTGTTTGTTGCTGGTTATTTCGTGTAAAGGTACGAAAAACATGTGAATAATAGACTATGCTGTGGCGCTTATTTATGTATATTGATGTGGCTTTTGATAAGGATAATATGTTCTCAGGGGGATGAAAACAAAACGAGGAGCGCATTAGCACTCCTCGTTTTGTGGGCAAAGATGGATTCGAACCACCGAAGTCGAAAGACAGCAGATTTACAGTCTGCCCCATTTGGCCACTCTGGAATTTGCCCTAAAATTTGTCACTAATTCAGAAAACGCATTTGCGACAGCTTCACTTTCACAACACCCAAATCACGTTGGAGCCTCTTGTCGGATTCGAACCAACGACCCCGAGATTACAAATCACGTGCTCTGGCCAACTGAGCTAAAGAGGCAACGTCATTTGTGCGCCGTTACTGTCGTAAAGCGAGTGCAAATGTACTGCTTTTTTTTGAACTACAAAACATTTTCCACTTTTTTTTCAAAAAATCGACGAAAAATCTCATTTTTTCGTTCCAAACACCCCCAAAAGCGAGGAAAAACAGTCATGGAAGAGCCAGATTACAACAACAGCATTCCGCACATCCACCGCTCACTTGCGTTGCAAAAATAGTGAAAGGCGAGTGGAGAACAAAACAAATTCACTTGTTTTTTTATCCCGAGCCGCATTCTATTTTCGCGCTTTAGCGCAAAGACAACAACAAACAAACGAAAGTCCGCACAAACAAGAGAAACAAATTCGTATATTTTCCAACGAAAGCCGCAGAATCAAAGCACAGCCAAAGCACGAGACTTGCTTATATATTTACAACAACAAGATCAGAAGATCATCACGCCAAGCACAAAGACGCAACAGACAAGCCGAATCAAGACCGACGCAATAAAACAGCATGGGCAGCCTTTGGCCACCCATGCATATATTTCACAAAGAAACACGCACTATTTGTTGCGAGCCTTCTCAATCTGTACCTTGATTGCGTCAATAGCGCCAAGCAATGCATCCTCAAAGGTGTCGCTCACCTTTGAAGCGAAGAGCTCGCCATTGCCTGTTGACAAACGGAGGGCAACCTCTTTGTTCATTGCTGTCTCGGGCTTAATCAACTTCATGTTCACGTCAAGAGCTGTAGCGCCTTCGCAAAGCTTTTCGAATTTCGCAACCTTTTTCTCTACGAACTCCACCAACTGTTGTGATGCGTCGAAATGAACCGCCTGAATTCTTGTCTCCATAATATTTCCTCCTATTATTTAATTGTTACCGGCCCGTGGATGAGCCTTATCATAAAAATGTCTCAATTCCTCGAATGTAAGGTGCGTATAAATCTCGGTTGTCGCAAGCCTCTCGTGCCCCAACAGCTCCTTGACCGCACCCAACTCTGCACCGTTGTTGAGCATTGCCGTGGCGAATGTGTGGCGCAACACGTGCGGACTCTTCTTCTTTACCGTGGTAACCTCGGACAGACGCACGCCCACCATACGGTAGACCTGCGAGTTGCTGATGCGTCCGCCCCGGGACGAGAGGAACAATGCCCCGGAACCGCTGCCTGCAAACCGTTCCCGAACCTCAAGGTAACGCCCCAGCTCGGTCTTCAGTTCCTTCGCAAAAGGTATCACGCGCTCCTTATTGCGTTTACCCACAACCTTCACCACCGAAGCAGCGAAGTCAATATCCTCGACATTGAGCCCCACCATCTCCGACAAGCGCACACCCGTTTCGTAAAAGAAAAGAAGTGCCATCCTGTCGCGGCACGCAGTATAGCCCTCGCCGAACGACACCTCATCGATGAGCCTGTCCATCTCGCTCTCCTTGAGAAACACCGGCAGTTTCTTCCTGCGCTTGGGACCTTGCATAAGGCCCGCAGGGTTGGAGAGCGACGCATCGGCCGCACGATGGAATGAGTAGAAGCTGCGCAGGGCACTGAGCTTGCGGCATACCGACGAAGGGGCTGCACCCTCATCCATCAGTGCGGCCACCCAGGCACGCACCACATCGGCATCGGCATTGAAAAAAGTAATAGACTCATCCATGCGGGCCATGAACGCCTCAAACGAGCGGAGGTCACCGGCATACGCCCTGAGCGTATGCGCCGAGTAGTTCCTCTCCGCCTTGAGATACCCGATAAATGAATCTATAAACATATTCGTTGCCGAAAGAAATATATCTTTCGGCAACGAATATAAATCACTTTAGTCTAAAAAACAAGAAAAATATCCGGTTTTTAATAATTATTCAGATTGTTTCTTATTCCTCGTTTGCACGAAGCTTCTGAACATAGACAGCGTGCTCCATCTTCAGTCTCTTGAGAACTGAAGGCTTGTCAAACTGCTGACGAGCGCGCAACTCCTTAACTACACCGGTCTTTTCGAATTTTCTCTTGAATTTTTTGAGAGCTCTCTCAATGTTCTCGCCCTCCTTAACAGGTACTACAATCATTTCCTATTTTATTTATTTAGTTTATATTATTTTCTACATTACACAAAATGCAGCGCAAAAGTAGATACAATTTCTTAAATGACAAAACTTTTGAGATACTTTTTACACAAAAGGACAAAAAAGCGCGGAAAGGAGGCTAATGTGACTATGATAGCCCGGGCAAAGGGAATGCGCACAGTTACCATAGCCACAAAAAAGTACGGGAGCGCACGCGCTCCCGTAACATTATAAAAGCGATTACCCGAGATTAGAGGTTAGGGTTGATGCTGCTCCACTCTGAAATCGCAGGAACGATGTTCAAAGTAACGAGCTCGTCACGCATCTTGCAGAGGTGCTCGTAGCTTGCGTCGAGCTTAGCAATCTCCTCGGGAGTACCTACAGGCATCTTGTATGAGCAACCGTTGGCATCGAGAACAGTGTCCATAGCCATCATGATGTGGTTGTACTTCTCGTTAGAAACGTATGTACCTGCAGGGTAACGGAATGTCTCACCGCCCATAACCGAGCGGATCATCTCAACTGAAAGATAAGATGGACTCTGGAATGATGAACGGCCACGGAGCTTGATGATAGCAGCACCGCCCTGTGTAACGTCCTTCTTCATCTGCTCCCACTCCTCGGCGGGGAACTCCGCTGTACCGATGAGGTCGGTCAGAGGCTTGCCGGCAATCTTTACGGCGCTGCCGAATACAGCCATCTGCTCGCCGTGACCGCCGTAGGTAGCACAACCTGTAACCTCGTTCATCATCACGCCGAACTTCTTTGCAAGGGCGTTCTGCAAACGTGTCGAGTCAAGACCTGCGAGTGTTGTAACCTGACCCGGTTTCAAACCTGAGTAAAGGAGAGTCACAAGACCTGTAAGGTCGGCAGGATTGAAGATGATTACGACGTGCTTTACGTCGGGGCAGTATGTCTTGATATTCTTGCCAAGTTCCTCGGCAATCTTGCAGTTACCAGCCAGGAGGTCCTCACGTGTCATACCCTCCTTACGTGGAGCACCACCTGAAGAGATGATATACTTTGCATCCTTGAAAGCCTCGGCAACGTCTGTTGTAGCAGTGATGTTAACATCATCGAAGCCGCTCTGGCGCATCTCCTCGGCAACACCCTCGGGAGAGAACACGTCATAAAGACACAAATTTGTTGTAAGACCCATCATAAGAGCCGACTGTGCCATGTTTGAACCGATCATACCGGCTGCGCCGACAATCACCAATTTCTCGTTTGTCAAATACTTCATAACTATAAATTTAAAAGGTTATTATTTTATATTATTTTCAACCAGATAATCACACACCCATCAAAGGCCCAAGACCTTGAAGATCTTTGCCGAAGCACCGGCATTGTTGGCCACATAGTCACCGGCAGCCTTACCGGCAGCCTCAAGTGCCGCAGCATCGGATGCGAAACGGTCCATCACCTCTGCCACATCGTTGTGGCCCACAATCTCTATTCCACCGCCACAGGCTTTGAGTTGCTGTGCCTCCTGGAACTTGCGGTTATTTGGGCCGAAGAGTACCGGAATGCCATAGACCGCGGCTTCAAGCACATTGTGAATGCCCACGCCGAAACCTCCGCCCACGTATGCGACGTCACCGTAACGGTATATTGACGAGAGCAGGCCATAACAGTCCACTATGAGACAATCGGCGCCACGTGCATCCTCGACTGTCGCATTGCTGTAACGCACGCACTTGCCCGAGTACTGCCTGGTGATATCGGTCACTCTCTCCTCATTGACCTCGTGCGAGGCTATGATAAGCTTCCACTCTTTATGGGCATTGAAGTATGGCATGTATATCGACTCATCCTGTCCCCAGGAGCTACCGACAACAAAGATTTTCCTGTCACCCTCAACAAATGCATCGATGAGAGGAAGCGAGCGTCCCTGTTCCAGAATCTTTATCACACGGTCGAAACGTGTATCGCCCACAACCGTCACATTCTTGATATTTATTGAACCGAGCAACGACTTGGACTGTTCATTCTGCACGAACATATGGGTGAACGAATGGAGCGACATACGGTAACGTCCTCCCCAAGGTTTGAAGAATGTCTGCTCCTTGCGGAAGATTGAAGAGACACTGTATGTAGGAATACCCCTCTTTTTCAACTCTCCCAGGAAATTCATCCAGAACTCATACTTTATGAAGAATGCCATCTTGGGCTGGAGAATATCAAGGAAGCGCTTCACGTTCTTCTTTGTATCGAAAGGGAGATAGCACACTATGTCGGCCTGCTGGTAGTTCTTGGCAGGCTTGTAACCCGACGGGGAGAAGAACGTGAGCACAACTCGGTACTCGGGATGTTCGGCACGAAGTTTCTCTATCATAGGACGCCCTTGCTCAAACTCACCCAAGGAAGAAGCATGGAACCATATATAGCCGGTGTCCGGCTTTACCTTCTCCTTGAGAACAGAGAATATCTCCTTGTGCCCCTCAAGCATGAGCTTGGCCTTCTTGTGCCCGAAGAGAGCTGCAAGACGAACCAAAGCTACATATAAATATATACCTAACGTGTACATTATATTATCCTAATACATTTATGGCCCTGCGCAGACGTGCAAGGGTCTCCTCCTTGCCGATGAGTCCGGAGATGTCGAACATCTGAGGTCCCTTGCCTTCGCCCACAAGCGCCAGACGGAAAGCATTCATAATCTCACCCATACCATAGCCCTTGGCCTCAATCCACTGGTGTACGGCAGCATCCTGACTCTCGATAGAGAAATCATCAAGACTCCCGAGCAATGCGGCAAGCTCGCCCATCTTCAAGGCCGAGTCCTCTTTCCAGCGCTTCTTGGCCGTCTTCTCGTCATACTCTGTCGGGGCCACGAAGTAGAAACTGCATGCATCCCACAACTCGTGCACAAAGTTCACTCGGCCCTTCATCAGTGAAACCACCTTCTCAAGGAACTCGGGTGTAGTGCTTATGCCGTGAGCCTCGACAACAGGCATGAACAACGCAGCAATCTCGCTGTCAGGCTTCTGCAATATATATTCGTGGTTGAACCAAACCATCTTCTTGTAGTCGAAACGCGCACCGGCCTTGCTGCACTTTGAGAGGTCGAACTTCTTCACAAGCTCCTCCATTGACATCAGCTCCACGTCGTCGCCGGGGTTCCAGCCCAAGAGAGCCAGGAAGTTGATGACAGCCTCGGGCAGATAGTCGCTCTCACGGAAACCCGATGAGACGGCACCGCTCGCAGGGTCGTGCCACTCGAGCGGGAACACGGGGAATCCCAGGCGGTCACCGTCGCGTTTGCTGAGCTTGCCGTTGCCCTCGGGCTTTAGCAGAAGCGACAGATGCGCGAAACGCGGCATTGTATCTTCCCAGCCGAAAGCACGGTACAGAAGCACGTGCAACGGAGCCGAAGGCAACCACTCCTCACCACGGATGACGTGGGAGATTTCCATGAGGTGGTCGTCGACAATATTTGCAAGGTGGTATGTAGGCAACTCGTCGGCCGACTTGTAGAGCACCTTATCGTCAAGAATTGAAGAGTTTATAGTTACCTCTCCGCGGATAATGTCGTTGACAACGACCTTCTCACCCGGCTCCACCTTGAAACGTACTACATACTGGTGACCGCTCTCGATGAGGGCCTTCACCTCCTCGGCAGGCAACGCAAGCGAGTTGCGCATGCTTAAGCGCGTAGATGCATCGTACTGGAAATTATCCATTTCGGCACGTTTGGCCTCAAGCTCCTCGGGAGTATCAAAAGCAATGTATGCCTTGCCGTTGTCGAGCAGCACCTGAACATACTTCTTGTAAATTTCACGACGCTCCGACTGACGGTAGGGACCATAGTCGCCACCGAAGCTGACACCCTCGTCGAACTTGATGCCTAACCAGCGGAATGACTCAAGGATATACTCCTCGGCACCCGGTACAAAACGGTTGGAGTCCGTATCTTCAATACGGAACACAAGGTCACCTCCATTCTGTTTCGCAAACAGATAATTATATAACGCAGTCCTCACACCGCCTATGTGGAGCGGACCTGTAGGACTCGGCGCAAAACGCACCCTCACTTTTCTTTCGCTCATAATTCCATTATTTTCAGACAAATGCCAAATGCGGCAACAAGAGGATATACTCCCGAAGCGCACAAAGCCTAATATACAATATATCAATATGCAAATTTAACATAACTTGTGCTGACAGCAAAATAAATACAGCAGATTTTTAAGGGAGAGCACCGACAGGACCCGGCAAAGTGGGTGTATCGTCTGCCATTGCCGTCATAAATTATGCAAAAAAAGAGTTTTATGCTTGGTTATTGCAAAAAATTAGTATTTTTGGAAATCACAAGAAGCTTCTTGAATTCACAAGCTTCTAAAAAACATTATAACGATGAACGGATTCAAAGATTTTATAAGAAGACATTCGCAACAGATTTCCCATACCTGTCTGCTATTCATATGTATACTGCTCATAACCTGCTTCATGCCCCGTGAGAAGAGCACTACACTTGACTTCAAGGAGAATACCCCATGGGAGCACGGACAGCTTATTGCTGATTTCAGCTTCAGTGTACCTAAAACAGCCGAGAGGATTACCGCCGAAAGAGAGAATGTCAAAAAGACGACAAAACCCTATTTCATGTTCAATCCCGAAACCGGCAGCAATGCAGGAAAGAGATTGAAACAGGCGCTCGACAACAACTGGACACTCATGTTCACAGCAACACCCGAAAACCAGACGGCAAGGTTGAAAGAACTTTACGGCAAGGGAATCGTATCGGACAGCGACGCTGAGTTCATAAGAAACAATAACTACAACGATGTCATTGTACTCGAAGGCAACCGCGCTGAAACAAGGAGCACCAAAGAGTTCGTTTCGCAATCAGAGGCCATAAGGATATTGGCATCAGAGGAGTCCTTCATACAAAGCATCGGGACTGCAATACATCTTGACAGCCTTATCAGCCCCAACTACAGTCTGGACATAAACCGTACGACCAACGAGGTGAGCAACAGGCTCGCAATGATAGACTCCACACTCACAAACATACAGAAAGGACAACGTATCATAAACCGCGGTGACCTGATTGACCACGCAGCAGCACAGATCATCAAGACTTACCTGAATGAGATAAAGAAGATTGAGAGCGCAGAATCAAGCACAAGCCGTACAAACATCTTCATAGGGCAGATAATGTTTGTAATCATAGCCATGACATTGTTGTACTTCTACCTGTACACGTACCAGCCCGATGTTGCCAAGAATACATACAAGTACACATTCACTATACTTGCAACGTCGGTATTCCCTATACTGATAGGCATAATGCTCACCAACGAATTGGGATACGTATTTATACTCCCGTATGCAATTGTACCGCTCATGCTATGCCTATTCATAAACAGCCACACTGCATTCGTAGTACACATGATTTCGATACTGATATGCTCAAGCATGCTAGGCATACAATATGAATTTGTCCTTTTACAGCTTACGGCAGGCTGCAGTGTCATCCTTAGTCTCAAAGAACTTGAATCCCGCTCACAGATGTTCCGTTGCGTGCTGATATCATTCTTCACCTATGCCATAGTGTACTTCTGCTACAACCTGATTGCATACGCGGACACATCGCACATGCGTTACACCATGTTCATGTACTTTGCAATAAGCGCCCTTCTCACGCTGATTGCATATCCTATGATGATTGTATTTGAGAAGACATTCCATTTTGTATCGAATGTAACACTCATTGAGTTGTCGAACCTGAACAGCAAACTCCTTCTAAAAATGTCGCAGGAGGCACCGGGAACATTCCAGCACTCCATTCAGGTGAGCAATCTTGCCGCAGAGGGAGCCCGGGCAATAGGCGCCAACAGCCTGCTGGTGCGCACCGGAGCACTCTACCACGACATAGGAAAAACCTGCAACCCTATCTATTTTACCGAGAACCAGAACGGCGGAATAAACCCACACAGCGCACTTACCGAAGTCGAGAGCGCACAAATCATAATCAAGCATGTGACCGAAGGTCTTGAGATTGCCAAGCACGAAGGCCTGCCACAGAGCATACAGAACTTCATCAGTACCCACCACGGGCTATCAAAGACAGGATATTTCTACATTTCATACAAGAACGCTCACCCCGATGAAGAGGTTGACGAGTCACTCTTCACATATCCCGGCCCCAAGCCCACTACAAGAGAACAGGCGATACTGATGATGGCCGATTGTGTTGAGGCGGCATCACACAGTCTGAAAGAATACACCGAAGAGAATATCAGCTCCATGGTGGACAATATAATAGACAAGCAGGTTGACAGCAAGACTTACAGCCTAAGCCCTCTAACATTCCAGGACATCGATATAATAAAGAATGTCTTTAAGACAAGGCTCATGGCAATATACCACACACGCATAAGCTACCCGAAAGAGAACAGGAAGAGCTAAAGGGATACATCAAGAGAGCCCTTTCTGAAATATTGTTAAAAAAGAACAGTAAACCCTGCCGGAGATTTGATTCCGGTGGGGTTTCTTTCTTTTCTTTGCTGCAAAAAGCAAACGACATGAAAGGGGTAATGCACTACATCTGGAGAAACAGGCTGCTGCCAAAGAGCAAGCTTGTCACCACAAACGGAGAGGAAATACACATAATAGACTGCGGCAAGGAGTGTGAAACGGAGAACCTGTTCCAAAATGCGAGAATAAGGATAGGTAACAGGGAATGGAGCGGAAATGTAATACTGCACTACAAAAGCAGCGATTGGGAGAAGGAACTACATGAAAATAAAGCCGTATGCGGCAACATCATACTCCACGTGACACTTGAGAACGATTGTGAAAGGCTCAGGAAACACGGCGAAGCCGTGCATCAGCTATGCATATCCTACCCACAGGAACTTGACGAAGAGTTCGACGGAGCACTGTGCCACAATCGCCGCCTGCCATGCGAAACCGTACTTTCCGGACAAAGCAGCATCAACATACACAGTTACCTGTCACGTTTGCTTATAGAACGCATTGAAGAGAAAGCCAATGCAATAGAGAAGACATACGCACTATGCGACCGACGATGGGAAGAGACACTCCTGAAGATCATAATACGAAGCTTCGGGTTCGGCATACAAGGAGATGTATTTGAAGAGTGGGCAAAAGTTCTTGACATAAGTGCATTAGGCAAGCATCGTGACAACCTAATGCAGGTTGAAGCGATAATGTTCGGTCAGGCAGGATTGCTCAACGAGGAGAGCATCCCCTACTACTACCGCACACAGGCGCTCACAAGCGAATACTACAAAAGGCTTGCAAATGAATACAAGTTCCTCAAGAACAAGTTCGGCCTCAAGGAGATTGAGCACAAGGCCTGGGGAACAGGCTGCGCCACACCCCATGTGCGTATAGCAAGGATTGCGGCACTCTACTGGCAAAGAAGCCTTGACTTCTCAAGCATTGCGGCCTGCGAGACCATAACAGGTTATTACAAGCTCCTTGACACTACCCTACACGGCTACTGGAGCAACCACGCATGTTTTGGCGGTACGGAGACCATAGGGTGCGGCAACATGAGACAACGCCAGCTCGATGTAATAATAATAAATGCCATTATACCTATATTATATATATACGGGAAACACCGTAATGACAGCGGGCTATGCGGCAAGGCCGAGGAACTGCTGTACCAGCTCAAAAGCGAGGAGAACAGCATTGTAAGGAAATGGAAAGATAAAGGCATCGCAATTGAATGCGCCGCCGATTCACAGGCGATACTGCAACTTGACCGCAGATACTGCCGCTCGCACAACTGCACAAAATGCCGCTTTGCCTACTACTACCTAAAGGATAGGATTGCCGGCTGCTGACGGGCACACATTGAATGTGACATATATTCCTGAAATTCAAAAGGCAAACGGAGGCCTGGATGCCACATGATAAATAATTAATGGCCCGCACCTTGGCAGTGCGGGCCATTACTATCTCATATACCCTGATTATTTCTTCTTGGTCAAGAACTTGAGAGCAACAGGAGCAGCGATGAACAATGATGATATTGTACCGAATACAACACCGAGAATCATTGCGAATGAGAAGCTGCGGATGCTGTCACCGCCAAGGACGAAGATACAGAGCAACACGATCAATGTACTTACCGATGTATTGATTGTACGTGCGAGTGTTGTGTTCAATGAGAGGTTGAACAACTCACGCTTGTCACGCTTTGGATAGAGAGCCGAGAACTCACGGATACGGTCGAATACAACCACCTTGTCATTGATTGAGTAACCGATAGCTGTAAGGATTGCACCGATGAATGTCTGGTCTGCCTCAAGTGACATCGGGAGAATACCGTGGAGCAGTGAGTAGCAGCCCATAATCATCAACACGTCGATTGCCAACGCAAAGATTGAGCCGATGCTGAACGCCACATTACGGAAACGTACGAGGATGTACAGGAAGATTGCGATAAGCGCAAGGATCACAGAAATGATCGCACCCTCACGGATGTCAGCAGCGATACTTGGACCGACCTTCTGAGAACTGATGATTGAGCCACCGTCCCTGTTCTCGATATCACGGAATGTCTCAAGGCTCACTCTTACAGGGTCAATGAGACCACCCTCTGTAAATGCCTCATAGAGGAATACCTCGATCTGACGGTCAGCATTCTTATCAGTATCCTCAATCATATAGTTTGTAGAGATACGGATAGTATTGCCGTCTGTACCCAAGGCGATAGCCTGAACATTGTCATTTGTAATCTTTGCCTTCAGGAGGTCACGTACCTGCTCTGGCTCAACCTCCTGCTCGAACTGCACAACAAAGTTGCGTCCACCGGTGAAGTCGATGCTCTGCTGCAAGCCTCTCAAGGCAAATGAACCGATCATCAACACTGAAAGTACAGTAAACACGATACCGCTCATCTTTGCAGAGCCGATGAAATCGTACTTTGTATCTCTCATCATCTTCTCAGAAACCTTTGTTGTGAAAGTAAGGTTCAACCACTTGTCACGGCTCATGAAGTAGTCATAGATTACACGCGTAACGAACACGGCTGTAAAGAATGAACAGAGAAGACCGATGATAAGTGTTGTAGCAAATCCCTTGATAGGACCTGTACCGAAGTAGAACAGGATAACACCGGTGATGATTGATGTGAAGTTAGAGTCGAAGATTGCAGAGAATGCATTCCTGTAACCGTCGGCAAGTGCAAGACGCACATTCTTGCCTGCACGGAGCTCCTCCTTTGCACGCTCATAGATGAGCACGTTTGCATCGACTGCCATACCCAATGTAAGCACAATACCGGCGATACCTGACATTGTGAGTGCAGCCTGGAACGAAGCGAGGATACCCAATGTAAAGAAGAGGTTCAAGAAAAGTGCAAGGTTTGCGACTGAACCCGGGATAACACCGTACATCGCGCACATGTAAACCATAAGGAGTACAAATGCAACAACGAATGAAACGAGACCCTGCTTGATTGACTGCTCACCGAGTGTAGGACCTACAACATAGCTGTCGACAATACCCATAGGAGCAGAGAGTTTACCTGAACGGAGCACGTTGGCCAAGTCCTGTGTCTGCTCGATTGTAAAGTTACCTGTAATCTCTGAACGGCCACCGGTAATTTCACCTGTTACGTTAGGTGCGCTGTATACTGCATTGTCAAGAACAATGGCAATAGAATTACCGACATTTGCCTTTGTGAGCTGTGCCCAAGTACGGGCTGCATCAGCGGTCATCTTCATTGTCACACAAGGAGAGCCATTCTGCGCGAACTCAGCCTTTGCATCGTCAATAACGTTGCCCTCCAAAGATGCTGCACCGTTGTAACCGGCCTTCAAAGCATAGAGCTCGAAGATTGACATGCCGTCAGCTGCAGAAACACCCCATGAGAAACGGATATCTTCCTTCATGAAAGTACCGTCAGCGTATGCACCGGCAAGAATGCTGTTGACAACAGCTGTATCCTTAGCCTGAGCATAACCTACAATAGCGTTTGCACCCTGCTGGAGCTGGAGAACAGAGAACAAAGGAGCCTCGTTCTCCTCTGTTGCGAGGTTTGTATTCAACTCGTTGAATGCAGGAAGTACATCTGTTGCAATCTCGGCAGCGTTGTATGTCTCCCAGAACTGCAAGTTTGCCGAACCCTGCAAGAGTCTCTCAACACGGTCCTTGTCTGTAACACCGGGAAGTTCGATAAGGATACGGCCACGGCCGCCCTCTACAGCCTGGATGTTTGGCTGAACGACACCGAAACGGTCGATACGTGTACGCAATACATTGAATGAGTTGTCCAAAGAAGCCTGTACCTCTGCTGCAAGAGCTGCAGCAACCTCCTCATCTGTTGACTGCATGTTTACCTTGCCGTTCATCTGCTCTGTAGAGAAGATTACAGCAATGTTACCTGCATTCTGTGCATTGTAGTGCTTGATGAGCGCTGCGATAAAGTCACCGTCAGCCTTTGTCTCCTCGCGTGCAGCCTCGAAAGCAGCTTTGAAAGCTACATTCTCCTTGCTGCCACCGGCAAGAGTCATGACAACATCAGGAACTGAC
Source organism: uncultured Bacteroidales bacterium (assembly GCA_937900095.1). Lineage (GTDB taxonomy): Bacteria > Bacteroidota > Bacteroidia > Bacteroidales > Bacteroidaceae > HGM04593. The sequence goes on from CALCEC010000042.1 coordinate 13,704, forward strand.
ACCTCCATAGTGACGCTCATACCGCCCTTGAGGTCAAGTCCCAAACCAATCTCCAATTCCTGGCACTCCTTCAATGTGTATCCCAGCCATACTGTCTCGTTCTTCATAGAATCCAGATAGTGCTGCTGACCAAGCGGGTCCTGTTCTGCCTTACCCATGTGGCTGCTTGTTACAGCCGAAAAAGACATGTAGAACAGACACACCAAAGTCAGGAGTACCGCAAAAACTTTTACAAATCCTTTGTTCTGCATTGTTTATAAATTTTTATGTGATTTATTGTCCCTTAATGTAAAATCGCGCAAATATAGCGCTTTTTTCTTAAAAGAAGAGGGATTTCGTCAAAATTCTTTATTTTAAAGGTATAAAAGCGGACAAAAGCTGCTTCACCAAACAACTTTTGTCCGCTTTTAGATACTATACATGCACCATCACTTTGACGAAGCCTCAAAAAGGCGCCTCTTCTCCTCTTCGCTCAACGAGGCATAGCCGCCTTTCTTCACCTTCTCGAGAATCCTGTCCACCTCGGCCTCATCGGCCTTTTTACGGGCATTGTAATCATAATCGGCACTCCTGCCTCCACGGGTATATGTGAATTTCGGTTTTTTCTTGCGTGGAGCGCGCAGACGCGCAAGGAGGGAGCTCACCCAATCTATCGGTTTATTCACCACTTGGGTCATATCCTTGCCCTTGTTGAGAAGATCGGCAACCAGCCAGCCTGCAAAAGCGCCACCCAGATGTGCAAAATTACCGCCTGCATTGTCCCCTGACAGCATGAGGAACGATATTGCCACTGTCACCAATGCGAAAGTCGAAAGCTTGACGCTACCGACAAGCAAAAGGTTTATCCTGTAGTGTGGGCTACGTACCGCAGTAGCCACCACTATAGCAAGAACAGCCGCCGAAGCGCCTACCAGACGCGAGAAAGGCAGGTATGGCCCGAAATAGGGAAAAACGTTATACGCAAGCACAAAGAAAAGCGCACCGAAAAGGCCGCCGAGGATGTATATCCCCACAAAATGGCGCACCGAATAGAAGTTGAGGAATATTCTCCCGAAAAAATACAGCGCAAGCATATTCCAAAGAACGTGCCAAAGACCTGCGTGCACGAACATATAGGTGAACACCGTCCACGGGCGCAATGCCAACTCTCCTAAAGAAGCCGGCAACTCAATGAACGAGAGCACAAGAGACGACAGCCCTCCGGCATTGAAAAGCACCGAAAAAACCCCGATAAAAAGGAGCAAAACATATAACGCGACGTTGATAAAAATAAATTTACCGACAACGTCTGAAGCCCGATATCTATTATACAAGTTCTCAAACATAAGGACCACTGATTCTACCTTTTTTACGCCAATAGAGTATCAACAGAAAACCGAAAAGCATTCCACCCAGATGGGCAAAATGGGCAACGCCGTCAGGCGTACCCGAGACTCCCAGATAAAGTTCTATCACTGCATATCCGAGAACAAAATATTTCGCACGTATCGGGAACGGGATAGGGAACACGAACATCTGTTCATTCGGAAAAAGCATACCGAAGCCGAGCAGGATCGCATATATTGCACCCGAAGCACCTACCGTTGGGGTATTGAGCACAAGATTAAGTGTCCCCAACGAGGGATCAATGAAATTCTTTCCCTGATGCAACGCGTCAAGCCCATACATAAGTACAAGCTCCACGTCCTGAGGGCTCATATTGGAAGCCATAGCATTGTAACGTGCGATACATACAGCTTCCTGCACAAGCGCCGCGCCGACACCGGCCACAAGATAATACACGAGAAAGCGTTTGGGTCCCCACATATATTCCAATGTTCTGCCGAACATGTACAAGGCAAACATATTGAAGAAGAGGTGAGTGATGCTACCGTGCATGAACATGTATGTCACGAGCTGATAGGGCTGAAAATCTTCTGACATGAAAAGATGCAGCCCGAGTATCGCATTAAGGTCAATGCCATGTCTTTCGGCGACAAAAAGCGCCAGAAACATCAGCACATTTATCGCCAGCAGGTTCTTGGTTATTGTTGGGATACTATTCATAAAAATCCTATTTAACTCTATTTCCGGCGCAAAGATAATACAATATTGCGGTTCGGACATCTGCGTATTGCCACTAAAAGAGTTTATTTAAATTTTATAAACACTTTCGGCACCGTAAAGGAGTGCAGGACACATACCAGGCTGGACGGAAACACGTATTGCAAGCGGTCCATAGAGGAGAGCCGAACAAAAAACGGCCTGTTTATTTTGTACTGCACCCGTCTTGCACTATCTTTGCAAAGATAAATGCACGCGCGCGGAGCGCGCACGAGGCCGAAAAACAAAAAACAGAAAGATATGAGTATTGAAACAACATTGGTACAGAGTGTCGTTGAGGCGATAAAGAGCCTTTACGGCGCAGACTTCGACGCAGAGAAGATTCAGTTGCAGAAAACCCGTAAAGAGTTCGAGGGAGATTTCACTCTTGTGGTGTTCCCATTCCTCGCCCTCTCGAAGAAACGTCCCGAGGAGACAGCGCAGGAGATCGGCGAGTTCCTCAAGGCAAACCAGCCTGTTGTATCGGCATTCAACGTGGTAAAGGGTTTTCTGAACCTTTCAATCTCAACAAACTATTGGATTGACCTGCTCACCACAATAGACAAGACAGAAAAATGGGGCACTGTCGAGGCTACAGCAGATTCTCCCCTCGTAATGGTCGAGTATTCGTCACCGAACACCAACAAACCGCTCCACCTGGGCCACATCCGCAACAACCTCCTCGGATATGCCCTCTCAAACATCATCGCAGCCAACGGCAACCGCGTGGTAAAGACAAACATTGTCAATGACCGCGGCATACACATCTGCAAGTCAATGCTCGCATGGCAGAAGTGGGGCGAGGGAGCAACACCTGAGAGCGCAGGCAAGAAGGGCGACCACCTTATCGGTGACTATTATGTAGCGTTCGACAAGCACTACAAGGCAGAACTCACCGAGCTTATGGAAAAAGGCATGAGCAAGGAAGAGGCAGAGGCTGCGTCACCGCTGATGGCCGAGGCACGCGAGATGCTCGTAAAATGGGAGGCCGGCGACAAGGAGGTGCGCGCACTCTGGGAGAAGATGAACAACTGGGTATACGAGGGCTTCGACGAGACCTACAAGCGCCTGGGTGTTGACTTTGACAAGATTTATTACGAGAGTGACACTTACCTTGTGGGCAAAGAGACTGTGCTTGAGGGACTTGAGAAAGGGCTCTTCTACCGTAAGGAGAACGGCTCGGTATGGGCCGACCTCACCAACGAAGGACTCGACGAGAAGCTGTTGCTGCGCAGCGACGGCACATCGGTATATATGACACAGGATATCGGAACAGCACAGCTACGTTTCCGCGACTACCCCATCGACAAGATGGTATATGTGGTGGGCAACGAGCAGAACTACCATTTCCAGGTGCTCTCGCTGCTGCTCGACCGCCTGGGCTTCTCTTGGGGCAAGGGCCTTGTACACTTCTCTTACGGCATGGTTGAGCTCCCCGAGGGCAAGATGAAGAGCCGCGAGGGTACAGTAGTCGATGCCGACGACCTCATGGACGAGATGATAAACACAGCCCGCGAGACATCGGAGGAGCTTGGCGGCAAACTCAATGACCTCACAGCAGAGGAGAAGGCAGAAATCAACCGCATCATAGGCCTTGGCGCCCTCAAGTACTTTATGCTCAAGGTGGACGCACGCAAGAATATGCTCTTCAATCCAAAGGAGTCGATTGACTTCAACGGCAACACAGGCCCGTTCATCCAGTACACCTATGCACGTACACGCTCAATCGAGCGCAAGGCTGCCGAGGCCGGTGTAAACGTCGACGACGCGAATGCACCCGGGAGCATCAGCGAGAAGGAGTGCGCCATCATCCGTCTGCTCAACGAGTTCCCTGCAATAATAAAGCAGGCCGGGACAGACTACTCTCCATCGGGCATTGCCAACTACACATACGACCTTGCAAAGGAGTACAACCAGTTCTACCATGACTACAGCATCCTGCGCGAGGAGAACGAGAGCGTGAAGGCTTTCCGTATTCTCCTTACACGTAACGTTGGCAAGGTTATAAAGACCGCAATGAACATCCTCGGTATTGACGTGCCCGAGAGAATGTAATACCTGTTATGGCAAAGAGACACTACTACGTAGTCTGGAATGGAGCAGAACCGGGAGTCTACAGCACTTGGGAGGAGTGCGAGGCGCAGATAAAGGGAGTGAAACAGGCCCTTTACAAGTCGTTCGGCACTCTTGCCGAGGCCGAAAGGGCATATGCCTCATCACCGTATGACTACATCGGCAACAAGGCAAAGGGCGAGAAGAAAAACGCCCCTGCCACATTGCCGGCAACGGTGATAAAAGGCGCCCTTGCAGTAGATGCGGCCTGCAGCGGAAACCCCGGAATGATGGAATACCGTGGTGTATACATCGCTACCGGCGAGGAGGTTTTCCACTTCGGCCCGATGTTCGGCACCAACAACATAGGCGAGTTCCTTGCCATAGTCCATGGCCTGGCACTGCTGAAGCAGAAAGGGATAGAGATACCGATATACTCCGACAGCCGCAATGCCCTGCTGTGGGTTGCACAGAAGAAGTGCAAGACCAAACTGCCCCGTGATGCAAAGAGCGAGGAGCTGTTCGGTTACATCGAAAGGGCCGAGAAGTGGCTGAAGAACAACAGCTACACCACAAGGCTAATGAAATGGGAGACCGGCCAATGGGGTGAAATACCGGCTGATTTTGGAAGGAAATAGCAGAACAACACACATAACACGGAATATATGAAAGAGAGAGCTCTGTTTTTAGCAAGATACTATTTCTCTTTAATCGCACTGTTCATAATCTACAAGTTGATTTTCCTTGCACTGAACAGTGGTGATGCGAGCATCTCCGTAACCGACTATATTGCAGTCATATACAACGGCATGCCTCACGATTTTGCCGTTGCAGGATATTTCACAGCAATACCGCTGCTGCTGACCATTGCGACACTGTTTGCAGACTTTCCGCTCAAAGGCTTCTTCAAAGTATACAACATCTTTGTTGCGGCAACCATCGTATTGGCATTCGTCGCTGATGCCACGCTCTACCCTTATTGGGAGTTCAAGCTTGACGCGACAGTACTGGCATACATCGATTCACCGGCAAATGCCATTGCCAGCATTGCCGTTTGGCACCTCATACTACTTATCCTGGCCTTTTCATCGGTGACTTTCGGAGTTTACAGGCTGCTTAAGGCTGTAAGCACAGAACGCTTTACACGTATCGTTACAGATGCAAAGAAACGCATTGTGGCATTACTGTTCTTCATATTGGCCGGTGGTGTCATGTTCATAGGAATCAGAGGCGGAATCTCTGAATCCACCAATAATATCGGGTCGGTATATTTCAGTGAAAATGCCATACTGAACCATGCAGCAGTAAACCCCGCGTTCAGTTTCATCTACTCATCGATGAAAGTTGAAAATTTCTCCAAGGAGTACACTTTCTTTGAGAATGAAGAGCGTGAAGCCATCTTTGAAGCACTCTACCCCACAGACAATGAGATTGCCGATACATTGCTCAACACACAGCGCCCCAATATCATCACAATAATTTTTGAGGGGTTAAGTGCAGAACTTGTAGAGGAACTCGGCGGACAGAGCGGAGTGACGCCCAATTTCAGCAGACTCGCCAAAGAAGGTATTCTCTTCACGAACTTGTACGCCAACAGTTTCCGCACAGACAGAGGCCTTATATGTACCCTCAGCGGCTATCCTTCATTCCCCAAGACATCAGTAATGAAGTCCACAGTCAAAAGCCAGAAACTGCCATCGCTTGCCTCTTCTCTTGCAAAAGCCGGATACAAGAATACGTTCCTATACGGCGGTGACATAAACTTCACCAACATGAGAGGATATCTCTACTCCACAGGATATGAACGTGCACTTGCCGACAGCGATTTCAGCGTGGCTGAACGCACCACACACCAGTGGGGAGCTAACGATGACATAACCTTCAACAGGCTCTATGACCTTATAATGGAGCAAGGGAACGGTCCCTGGCATATAACATTCCTTACCCTCAGCAGCCACGAACCTTGGACAGTACCATACAACCGCATCAAAGAAGACAAGATTGCCAATGCCTTTGCCTTTACAGATGAGGAGTTAGGCAAATTCATCGACAGGTTCAAGGATAGCGACAAGTGGGAGAATACTCTGATTGTGTGTATAAGCGACCACTCCGTAGTGGGCTATCCAAAAGGCATCACACAAAGTGACATCAACCGGAACCATATCCCGTTGCTCATGCTCGGCGGTGCAATCAAGGAGCCTAAACGTATTGGGACAATATGTAACCAGACAGACCTTGTAGCGACACTATTGCCACAATTGGGCATTGCCGCAGACGAATTCCCGTTCAGCCGCAACGTACTCGGACCTGAATACAAGACCCCGTTTGCCTATCACTGCTTCAACAACGGAATCTCAATGATCGACACTACCGGGTTCACCGTATATGACCTTGACAGCCGTGAAATTATACACGATACCGACGAGGCCGGCTGTAAGGAGAGAGTCAGGAGGGCACAGGCAATACTACAGACTACATACCTTGACTTCTACAACAAATAGGGATTTACCACACAAACTGTAACACAACAGGAAGTATGAAAGACAGAACCCACAGAAAGATAACAGACAGGCCGTTTGTTACTGCAAAGGAAAAGAATATTGCAGTAGCCTTGCTGCTAAACATAGCCCTTGCATACGCAGCGCTCTTCGTATGCCGTATAATATTCGTACTTACAAACCATTCGTTATATACCGGTACAATAGAGCAGGACCCTCTGGCGCTTATAGCAAAAGGAGCGCTGCTGTTCGACACATCGGCGGTATGTTACCTCAATGCCTTGTACCTGCTATGCCTGCTATTTCCCGTGCATTACAAAGAGGGACGCATAATGCAAGGCATCACAAAATGGGCTTTCATTATCCCTAATGCAGCAGGTATCATCGCCAACCTGTGCGACACAGTATATGTCCCCTTTACAGGCCGCAGAACGACCTGGAATGTTTTCTCCGAGTTCCAGAATGAAGAGAACATAGGAACAATCATTGGCAGTGAAGTAGTGGCACATTGGTGGTTGGTATTGTCGGGTATCGTAATCATCTGCTTTTTATACAAGCTGTACACGCCTGCAAAGAAAGACAGAGAGAATCCGAGGAAATACTACCTCCTGCACATTCCTCTTCTGCTGACAGTAATACCGTTGCTTATTTTCGGTATAAGAGGAGGAATCGGCAAGGCCGTGCGCCCCATTACCTTGAGCAACGCGAACCAATATGTCTCATCACCTGACGGCGCGGCGATTGTGCTCAACACTCCATTCTGCATAATACGCACGATAGGCAAGGAACCGTTCACCGAAAAGGATTTCTTCGGCGAGGAAGAGCTTGAAGGAATCTTCACCCCACTCAAGCAGTATACACCTGATGGCACGTCCAACAGAAAGAATGTAGCGATAATAATTGTGGAGAGCTTCGGCAAGGAATACATAGGAGCTTTCAATCCACGCAAAGATGGCAGCCTCACCCCATTCCTTGACTCCCTCCTGACCGTAAGCAAGAGTTATCTCTACTCCTACGGCAACGGCAAGAAGAGCATTGACGGCATGCCGTCCGTACTGTCGAGCATACCTATGTTCGTGGAGCCATTCTTTGTGACCGAGGCATCACTGAATAAGGTGAGCGGAGTTGCCGGGGAACTAAAGAAGATGGGCTACAACAGTGCATTCTTCCACGGAGCGCCAAACGGTTCTATGGGATTCCAGGCATTTGCGAACACCACCGGGTTCGACAAATACTATGGTCTGGACGAGTTTTGTGCCTCACCCGCACACAACGGCATGGATGACCATGACGGCACATGGGCCATCTGGGACGAGCCATTCCTGCAATACTATGCAGAGTCCATGAACGGGATGCAGGAGCCATTCGTGACATCAGTGTTCACGGCATCATCGCACCACCCCTTCAAGATCCCGGCAGAATACAGCAACACATTCCTTGGAGGTGACGACCCCTTCTTCAAGTGCGTACAGTATACCGACTACGCCCTGAAGAGATTCTTTGAGTATGCCAAAGGACAGGAGTGGTATAAAAAAACACTCTTCGTAATAACAGCCGACCATACCAACCACAGCATTGAACCACGTTACAAGACCGCAGCAGGTTGGTTTGAGGTCCCTGTGATATTCTTCTCACCGGACGGTGACCCGGCATTCACGCCCGGCATTGACAGCACCACAATAGCACAGCAGGCGGACATAATGCCCACAGTACTTGAATATGTCGGATATGACAAGCCGTTCATTGCCTTCGGCAAGAGCCTGCTCTCGACAACTGCAGAAGAGAGCTATGCAGTAAATTTCACCAATGAGGTCTTCCAATACTACAAAGGAGAATATGTACTGCAGTTCAACGGCGAGAAGAGCACTGCACTCTACAACCTGTATAAGGATGTCGAGATGAAGGACAACATTATCGGCACAAGTAATGTTCAAGAAGAGATGGAGCGCGAGCTGAAAGCTATCATACAACAGTACATGAACCGTATGGTACAGGACAGGCTCACACCTGAAACAGACAAGAAAATAGAAGAATAGTATGGCAACAATCATTTACCCATCACCAATCTTCGGCCCGATAAAAAGCCGCAGATTAGGTATTTCGTTAGGAATAAACCTATTGCCGAATGACGGCAAGGTATGCACATTCGATTGCATATACTGCGAATGCGGTTTCAATTCCGACCACAAGCCACACAGCCGCTTCCCGTCGCGCGAGGAGGTCGCAACGGCATTGGAGAAAAAGCTGCGTGAAATGCAGGCAGAAGGAGCGATGCCCGATGTATTGACGTTTGCCGGTAACGGTGAGCCCACAATCCACCCGCAGTTCGGTGAAATCATTGAAGATACCATTGCTTTGCGTGACAGATACTGCCCTGCGGCCAAAGTGAGCGTACTCTCCAACTCCACACAGATAATGAAGCCTGAAGTATTTGAGGCTCTTATGAAGGTTGACAACAATATCCTCAAACTTGACACAATAGACCCGGACTATATAAACATCGTTGACCGCCCTACAGGGATGTATAACCTTGATACTATTCTGGAACAGATGAAGGCTTTCAATGGCAAGGTTGTGGTACAGACAATGTTCCTCAAAGGAAAGGTCGGCGGCAAGGATATCAACAATACCGGTGACGAGTTTGTAAAACCTTGGATTGAGGCAGTGAAGCTGATAGCACCACGTGAAGTGATGATTTACACCATAGACCGCGAGACACCCATGCAGGGATTACAGAAAGCGACAAAGGAAGAGCTTGACCGCATTGTCACCATGCTTGAAAAAGAAGATATAAAAGCATCGGCTTCCTACTGAACGCAGGAAAAGTATCAGAATCCAAAGAATCTGGAGATTCCTATTGCCGACATTACCACAAGCGAATAACGGAAGAGTTTTCCCAAGGCCATTAGAGTAATTACCTTGAACCTGTTCACCCTCATTATACCCAATGAGAGAAGGAATACTTCGCCGAGAACAGGCAGAAAGGAGAAAGCAGCTGTCCAATAGCCATATTTCTGTATCAGCATATCGGCACGTTTCATACGCCTGTCGGGTATCTTGAAGAATTTCTGCACTTTCTCTTTTGTAGTAAGGTAACCTATCATGAAACAGGTTATTCCGCCCAATGTATTACCGATTGTAGCAGCCAATGTAAGCCCAACAGCGTTAAGGCCTATGCCCAAAAAGAAGACAAGCAACACCTCACTGGTGATGGGCACTACCGTTCCTGCCAGAAATGCAAGTATACCCATCCCCAAATAACCGTAATCCTTTAGAAACTCTATAATCAACTCTGCCATAAACTAAATGCCGCTACAGCAAACCACAAAATATTAATAAACACAAAATACACATTCGAGACCTTGCTTATCTTCAACAAGAACACGTATGATGTCATTATAGCAATACCGGAGATACGCCATGTAAAGAAAAGCTCAAAATTGTCTACTGACAGCCACGACAGAAGCAGTAGATAGACATTCGTGAGTATCACAAATGCCATACGGCGGCGCAGAATGGGTTTTGATGGCACATGCATACTCACAAATACCGCTATTGCCGGCAACATGACAACAAGCTCTATGAAAGTAAGCAACAGTCTCATCGGGAGAGGCTCCGCTATCCGGAACTGCAATAGGTTTTCCGCACCTTCAAAGAGCGGCGAGAGCAAAATTACGGCCGATGGGTACACATACGCTGCTCCTGCAACCAACCAGAAAGGAGTCACCAGGCCCAACATTGCAGCCATGAAGCGTTTAGGACTCATAATATTCACTACGAACATATACACAATCCCTAACGGTAAAATGTACAGAAACTGAGGAAACACCAATGAGCCGACACCAAGTATAGCAAAAGCCGCAAAAAGTGAACTTTCAACACCCTGTATGGGATGGCACACGAACAACATTACTTTGAGCAACATGAAAAGCATTGCCGACACTGCCCACAATACATTCCCATGCACAAACAGGGCAAGGGCCACAATCCACATATAAAGAGCCGGAAGCCAATGGATACGTTGCTCGATAAGATGCAAGGAAGCAAGCATAAAAGCTACTGCCACATAACACAACAAGGATATGCCACTGGCAAGGAGAGGTGATACCGCCTCCATTCCTATGCCATTCCACTCCGTAACCTGTGTTGCGGGTAAAAGATAGAAACCCACAAACCACATCAGTATGGCAAGGACAGACAAGACCGGTTGGGTATACCTACCGGACACAAAACGTCCTTGCAATGAATTGTCGTTACAGGTCAAAGCCGATATCTCCTCTAAAATATTTCTTTTCGAAATTGATTGCGCCAGCCGAACGGAAAGACTTCTCAAGAGCCTCCTCACGTGTAGCACCGTACGACACAGCTGCTATGACACGTCCACCGGCAGTAACAACCTTGCCATCCTTCTCCGCAGTTCCCGCGTGGAAAAGGATACTCTCCTTGACATTCTCAAAGCCGGTCATCTCAAACCCCTTGTCATAATGTTCGGGGTAGCCACCAGAGACAAGCATCACGCACACGGCAGAACGTGGGTCGAACTCAACAGAGGTTCCGGCAAGTGTGCCGGCATCGGTTTTCTCAAACAGTTCCACAATATCGCTCTTAAGACGGAGCATAACCGATTCTGTCTCAGGGTCACCCATACGCACGTTGTACTCGATTACCATAGGCTCGCCTTCTACATTGATAAGACCGAAAAAGATAAAGCCTTTATACAACAGATTATCCTTAACAAGGCCGTCCACGGTCGGACGTATGATGCGGTCCTCTACCTTTTTCATCCATTCGGCTGTAGCAAACGGAACCGGCGAGATAGAACCCATACCGCCTGTATTAAGACCAGTATTGCCCTCACCGATACGCTTGTAGTCCTTTGCCTCGGGCAAAATAACATAATCCTTGCCGTCAGTAAGCACGAATACAGAGCACTCGATACCGTCCAGGAACTCCTCAATGACAACAGTCGCCGATGAATCGCCGAACATTCCGCCGAACATCTCGTCCAGACTGCTCTTTGCCTCCTCAATTGTAGGAAGGATAAGTACACCCTTTCCTGCACACAAGCCATCGGCCTTGAGCACATAAGGAGCCTTGAGGCCCTCAAGGAACCTGTATGCATCCTCCTTCTCGGCAGCAGTGAAAGCGCGGTAAGCAGCTGTAGGTATCGCATGACGCTGCATGAAATCCTTGGCAAAACTCTTGCTACCCTCAAGTTCTGCAGCACCCTTCGAAGGGCCTATGACTGCAATGTTCTTCAGACGCTCGTCAGCCTTGAAATAATCATATATACCCTTTACCAGCGGATCTTCAGGACCGACGACAACCATGCTGACACCATTGTCAAGCACGAATGACGCAATGGCATCAAAATCGCAAACAGACATTGCGACATTCTCGCCAACCTCCTTTGTTCCGGCATTGCCGGGAGCAATGAACAACTTCTCTACCTTGGGACTCTGGGCTATCTTCCACGCCAATGCGTGTTCACGGCCGCCACTGCCTAAAAGCAAAATCTTCATACTTTATATTTTTTATGGCTGTCTCACTGGATCAACAACCTGTGGTACTTTATTAATCGATATTCTTTCTCTTTCCACCACGCAAAGGTTTGAAATCACCCTCCTTGCGGGCTGATGGACGACTACCGCCTTCACGTTTGGGCGCACGGCTACCCGACGGACGCTGAGCACGTGCACCATCACGGCTGATACGGGCTTCACCGCGGCCGGCAGGACGACGTTCACCCTTGAAGGCGTCACGCTCCTTACGGGGCTGTTCAGCGTTTTCAGCACCTTCACGAAGCATCTCCTCGCGACGTTTACGTGCCACCGCGCTTCTCTTTGTCTTATATGAGCTGAAATAAGACTCCAACTCACGACGACGGCGTATCGACTCATCCTCAATTGAACCTGAGAACTCGTCCTTCGCTCGCTCCTTGCCACGCGGCGGGCGCTGCTCACCGTCTGCACCGGTAAGGCGCGACTTGCGCTTTAGAGGTGCAAAATCCTTGTTCAGGGCATTACCCTCATCGCGGAACCCTTTGTACTTGCCCGAGAAGAGCTCATACTTGCGGAACTCACAATCGAGGTCACCGTTATAGAGAGGAATACGCGCCGAAGCCTTGAGACCGACCTGATCGAAACAGTCATAACTGCTGCTGATTATCCACGCCTCATTGCCCTGGAACGAGTGCTTCAAGCGTGAACCGAGTTCCTTATACACCTGCAACAGATTGTCTAGCTGCAAACGCTCGCCATAAGGCGGATTTACTACCATTATCGCACGCTCTGCCGGCTCCGCAAAATCCTTTATGTCACGGCACTCGATCTCGATAATGTCACCCATCATCGCAGACTTCACATTACGGCGCGCACATGCCACCATACGGCCGTCTACATCATATCCGTATATCTTGTGATTGAACTCCCTCTCCTGAGAATCATCATCATAGATAGACTTGAAGAGTTCGCTGTCATAATCCTTCCATTTTTCGAATGCATAGCCCTGGCGGTATACACCGGGAGCTATGTTACGCGCAATCAGCGCTGCCTCAATGGGCAGTGTTCCGGAGCCGCACATCGGGTCAATGAAGTCACACTCGCCGTTCCAGCCTGTAAGCAGAATCATACCGGCTGCAAGGACCTCGTTGATAGGCGCTGCACCCGTCTCCACACGGTAGCCGCGACGGTGAAGCGACTCACCCGAACTGTCGAATGCAAGAGTACACTCCTCGCCGGCAATGTGGATGTGGAATATGAGATCTGGATTGTTCAAGCGTACGGTAGGACGCTTGCCGTACTTCTCGTTGAAGAAGTCTGCAATGGCATCCTTCACACGGTAAGCCACGAACTTGGAGTGACGGAAGACATCACTGTAGACGACAGAATCGACAGAGAATGTCGAATTGCAATCGAGATACTGCTCCCAATCGACTGATTTGATGACATCATACACCTCGTCGGCATTGGCAGCCTTGAAATGCATTATCGGCTTCAGGATTCGTACAGCGGTCCTCAAATGGAAATTCGCCTTATACATCATCGCCTTGTCACCTGTAAACGACACCATACGGCGGCCTATCTGAACATTGTTGGCACCCAATGCCACCAGCTCTTTGGCCAATACCTCTTCAAGACCCTGGAAGGTCTTGGCAATCAATTCAAATTCTCTCATAAAATATGTCAAAAAAAGTGCGGGAGAAACGTCCCCTTAATATTTTGCAAAGGAACAAAAAAAAGCGATGCGAATCAATAAAAAGACTTGATATTTGATGCCTTTTGAACTATCTTCGCGTAATGTTTTAGAAAGCCGATATATTTATGACAAAAATCAAACCACTTCCGACAATAACAGCTATTGCTATACTGTTTATAGCATCATTGCTGCTCACCAGCGCCACTACCGACGATGGTAATAAGGCAGTAAAGCAAGACAACGAGAAGAATTATGCAGGAAAGCTCACAGATAACCGGCCTCCACGGATTCCGCTGAGTGCGACATTTGCTGGAGAGGAGATAGACCTTACACTACAGGACAGACGCGAGCGTATGGACCGTGAGATGCTCTCATTCTGCTACTCACACATAAACACTATGCTGCAGATAAAGCGTGCAAACCGTTTGTTCCCCATAGTGGAACCCATTTTAAAGGAGTGCGGTATCCCTGACGACTTCAAATATCTGATGATAATAGAATGCAATGGGGACGTTGAGGCACGCTCCGGTGCAGGTGCAGCAGGTCCATGGCAGTTTCTTGAAAGGACCGGCAGAGAGTACGGCCTTGAGGTAAATGGGGAGGTAGACGAGCGCTATCACCTTGAAAAAGCAACAAGAGCTGCCTGCAAATATCTACAAGCCTCATATGAGGAGTACGGTGACTGGCTCACTGTGGCAGCAAGCTACAATACAGGGCGTGCGAACGTCACAAAGAGAATCAGCGCACAGAAAGAGAAGAAAGCCATAGACCTCGTACTGTTACCCGAGACATCGCGTTACATATTCCGTCTTATGGCAGTAAAAGAGATCTTCAACAACCCTAAGGAATACGGTTTCATTTTGCAAAGCAGTGACCTTTACCCCTTAATCCCGACAGCAAAGAGTATCACAATTGACACCCCAGTAAGCAGTTGGGCAGACATTGCCAAGAAGAACGGACTCACATATCTACAGCTCCATGAGGCCAATCCATGGATAAGGAGCGCTTCAATGGCAAACAAGAACCGTAAAAGCTACAAAATCAAGATTCCAGATATCAGGACTCTAAGATACAACCCATCAAAAACAGAGGCACACGACAGTAGATGGGTTGTGGATTAACCATATGTGGGTGACCCGAAAGTGAAATGGGTCACCCACTTGTTATATCAGGTTGGATAAAAAGAGCTATTTTTAGCCGGCCTCATTATTCAGACAAACTCATCACCAAGTTTCATCTTTACCTCATTCCTGAACTTCCTGATATCCTTCTCATCACTGTTGCGGCATATCATAAGAACGTTACCCGAATCTACCACCAGCAAATCATCCACACCCTGAATGACAGCAAGTTTGCCTTTAGGCAACATAATGAGATTGTTGTGACTGTTATATTTCAATGTAGAACAGTTCAGGACAACATTACCGTCGGAATCCTTAGGCATCGTACCATAAAGAGTCTCCCATGTTCCAATATCAGCCCATCCGAACTCCCCCACTACAACGTACACATTATCGGCCCTCTCCATCACACTCATATCCAACGATGCGTTAGGGAATGAGGTATATATCTCGTAACCACGCTGACGTCGCTGGTTACGGTCAGGAATCTCACGATAGATATCTTCGAGCGTACGCATCATCTCGGGAAGATACTTCGACATTGTATCAATGATGGTCTGGACATTCCATATATATATTCCCGAATTCCAATAGAACTCTCCACTATCCATGAAAATCTTTGCGAATTCATACTCAGGCTTCTCGGTAAACGTCCTGACCTTATAAAAAGGGCCATCGCAAGGTTCACCGTCAACCTGAATATAACCGTAACGGGTCTCGGGACATGTAGGCTTTATGCCGACTACGACAAGTTTATTGTTCTCTGCTACAAAATCAAGACCACGCGAGATGATATCAACAAACTTGACCTCATCAAGAACAAGCTGGTCGCTTTGAGCAATGACTATATTTGCCTTAGGGTTTAGCATACGTATGTGACACGCCATATTTGCAAGACTTGGTGCAGTTCCCCTGAATGCAGGCTCGTGGATGACATGTCCAGGGAGTATATCCGGCAACTGTTCCTTTACCAACTCTGCATAGTCCAGATGTGTAGAGATAAGAATATTCTCTTTGGGCACAATGCGGCAATATCGATCGTATGTAAGTTGAAGCAAGGTCTTCCCACAGCCCAATATATCCTGGAACTGCTTGGGATAAGCCTTACGGCTCATTGGCCACAGGCGAGTGCCCTGACCACCTGCCATGATTACACAATAACGGTTCTTGTCCATATTATCGAAGGAAATATTTATACGTTCAATCTTACAACGCGAGTATAATACATTTATTGCAGAATAAAAAGTCTTTTAGGTTTATTTATCACTACAACACATAATTATAGACGATGGCGACCTGAATAGGTCGCCATCGTCTATAATATACATATATTTAGAACTCTGCATTATTCGGAGTACGCGGGAAAGGAATCACATCGCGGATATTTGACATACCTGTCACAAAGAGCAACAGGCGCTCAAAACCGAGGCCGAAGCCTGAATGAGGACATGAGCCGTAACGACGTGTGTCAAGATACCACCACATATCCTTCATAGGAATGTTCATCTCCTCAATGCGTGTCAGCAGTTTGTTGTAATCTGCCTCACGTTCCGAGCCACCGATAATCTCACCGATTTTCGGGAAAAGCACATCCATTGCACGCACAGTCTTGCCATCCTCGTTCTGCTTCATGTAGAAAGCCTTGATCTCCTTCGGATAATCTGTAAGGATTACAGGACGCTTGAAGTGTGTCTCAACAAGGTAACGCTCGTGTTCAGAAGCAAGATCAACACCCCAATATACGGGGAACTCGAACTTGTGGCCGGCAGCAACGGCATCCTCAAGAATCTTGATACCATCGGTATAGCTCAGGCGTACGAACTCCGTATCAACGATTGAACGCAGGCGTGCGATAAGTTCTTTGTCAATCATATTGTTGAGGAAAGTGATATCCTCCATACAGTTGTCAAGAGCCCACTGCACACAATACTTGATAAACTCTTCGGCAAGCTCCATATTGTCATATATGTCGTTGAACGCAACCTCGGGCTCAATCATCCAGAACTCGGCCAAGTGGCGTGGAGTGTTTGAATTCTCGGCACGGAAAGTAGGACCGAAGGTATAGATTGCACCAAGGGCTGTTGCAGCCAACTCACCCTCAAGCTGACCTGACACAGTAAGGCTTGCCTGCTTACCGAAGAAGTCGTTATCATAGATAATGCTACCGTTCTCGTCTTTCTTGAGGTCATACAGGTTCATTGTTGTAACCTGGAACATCTGGCCAGCACCCTCACAGTCCGAAGCTGTAATCAGCGGAGTATGAAAGTAGTAGAAACCTTTGTCATGAAAGAACTTATGGATAGCGTACGCCATATTGTGACGGATGCGGAAAACCGCACCGAATGTATTTGTACGCGGACGCAGGTGGGCTACAGAGCGCATGAACTCCATAGTCTGGCCTTTCTTCTGCAAAGGATATGTATTGTCGCAAGCACCAAGAAGCTCAATCTCTACAGCCTGTATCTCTACAGCCTGTCCGCCACCGATAGACTCAACGAGAGTACCGTTCACACTCAGACAAGCGCCAGTTGTAAACTGCTTCACGAGTTCCTCGTCAAACTTGTCTGCATCAATGACAATCTGTACATTGTTGATTGTAGAACCGTCGTTCAATGCCACAAAGGCAACCTGTTTGCTGCTGCGGCGTGTTCTTACCCAACCCCTGACATTGACCTCAATGCCATACTCTCTCATCTTGAGCAGGTCGGCAATTCTTGTTCGTTTTATCGCTTTCATCGATTTATTGTGATTATGCCCGCCAGGCAGGCTTTGTTCATTATTATTCGTAAGCACCCATACGCAACATGTTCACCTCCTTCTCGGTGAGGTAACGCCAGTCGCCACGTTTCACATTCTTTTTTGTAAGGCCTGCAAACAGCACGCGGTCAAGCTTGTTCACACGGTAACCCAGATGCTCGAGCATACGGCGCACGATACGGTTCTTTCCGGAGTGAATCTCGACACCTATCTGCGAACGGTCGGCCTCATTTACATAAGAGACCTCATCGGCATAAACAGGACCATCCTCAAGCTCAATACCGTTTACAAGAAGATCCATATCGGACATTGCCACGTTCTTGTCGCATGTAACATGGTAGATTTTCTTCTTCATATACTTGGGATGAGTGAGTCTTGCAGCCAAATCGCCGTCATTGGTGAGAAGAAGCACACCCGTTGTATTGCGGTCAAGACGTCCGACAGGGTAGATTCTCTCCTTACCGATACCATGAAGGCAATCAAGCACGGTCTTGCGCTCCTGCGGGTCATCGACTGTTGTAACGCAGTCCTTGGGTTTGTTGAGCAGCACATAAACCTTGCGCTCTGGATTGATGCGCTCACTGTTGAAACGGATATCATCTGTCGGCACAACCTTCACTCCCAACTCTGTAACAACCTCACCGTTCACTGTAATAAGACCGGCCTGTATATAATTGTCAGCCTCGCGGCGTGAACAGATTCCTGCATTTGCAAGATATTTGTTGAGGCGGACAGGAGCATTGGGATCAATGGCTGCCTCCTTGTATGCCATACGTTTCTTGTTGCTGTATTTTGCATTGGGGTCATAGGCAGCCTTTCTTGCAGGTCTGTTGCCATAACCGCCACGTCTTTCTGCGCCATAGTTTCTTGACTCACCGCCATTTTCACGGAATGAAGCGTTGCTTCCGGAACGATAACCACCCTGACGTGGAGCAACATCACTTCCCTGACGGAAATCGTCGTTGAAACGTGGTCTGTAACCACCTCCGTAACGTGCCCTCGGCGCCCTGTCACCACCTCCGCGGTTATTGTCGAAGTCCCGGTTTGTACGGTTACCCTGTCTGTAGCGGTCGCTGCCACGCTCTGCCCTGTCGAACTGAGGGCGCTCGTCACCGTCTCTGTTGAAACGCGAACGTGACTTCAATCTGTTGTCACTTCCAAAGTTGGGATTGAAAGAAGCTCTATCCCTGTTTCCGCGTGAGGAAAAATCATCCTGACGCTTGTTTCTGTAATTGTTCATCTAAAGAATATTTTACGAACCTCACGGTCCAAATTATATTTATTACAAACCAGTATACGAGTGTGGAGTAATGGCACGCAGCTCCTCCTTTACATTCTCGGGCACATCAAGGCCATCAATGAACTGCAGCAAGGTATTCTGGTTTATACCCTCGTTCGTACGTGTAAGGGCCTTCAAAGCCTCGTACGGATTAGGATATGCCTCACGACGCAAGATTGTCTGTATACCCTCAGCACAAACACTCCAGCAGTTGTCAAGTTCGTCATATATCGCAGTCTCGTTGAGCAACAGTTTGCGCAAGCCCACAAGAGAACTCTTGATAGCTATAAGCATATGACCCATAGGCACACCCACATTACGCAATACAGTTGAGTCAGTAAGGTCACGCTGAAGACGTGAAATAGGCAGTTTCATAGAGAGATGGTCAAGGATAGCATTTGCTATACCAAGGTTACCCTCGCTATTCTCGAAGTCAATAGGGTTAACCTTATGAGGCATAGCACTTGAGCCTACCTCACCGGCCTTAATTTTCTGTTTGAAGAACTCATTCGAGATATACTGCCAGAAGTCCTTGTCCATATCCATAATGATGACATTTATGCGACGCATAGCATCAAAGAGCGCTGCAAGGTTATCATAGTTTGATATCTGTGTGGTATACTGCTCACGCTGCAGGCCGAGGTTCTCCGAAACGAACTTGTTCGCAAAAGCCCTCCAATCGATTGAAGGATATGCCACGCGGTGTGCATTGAAATTACCCGTTGCACCACCGAACTTCGCCGAGATGACACATCTCTTTAGCTCAGCAAGCTGTGTCTCAAGACGGTATACAAACACCATCACCTCTTTGCCTAGACGAGTTGGAGAAGCCGGTTGACCATGAGTCCTTGCAAGCATTGGAATATTCTCCCAAGCTGTAGCATACTCACGCAACTGCGCAATCAACTCCTCTATTGCAGGATAGTACACATCAGTAAGGGCATCCTTTATAGAACAAGGGATAGATGTATTGTTGATGTCCTGAGATGTCAGGCCAAAATGTATGAACTCCTTGTATGCATCAAGACCACCGATACTGTCGAACTGCTCCTTTATGAAATATTCCACAGCCTTTACATCATGGTTTGTAACCTTCTCAATATCCTTCACACGCACTGCGTTCTCCTTAGAGAAGTTCTTGTAGATTTCGCGCAGACGGGGGAAGAGATTCTTGTCCATACTCTCGAGCTGAGGTATCGGCAATTCGCAAAGAGCGATAAAATACTCAATCTCAACAAACACACGATATTTAATGAGTGCATACTCCGAAAAATAAGCAGCCAACGAATCGGCCTTTCCCCTGTAGCGTCCATCTATGGGGGATATTGCTGTCAGAATATCAAGTTCCATTTCCCTATAATTTAAAAAACGTTTTTCTATTTGCAAAATTAGTACTTTTTAGCCATAAACACTTATTATAAGCATAAAGTTTATTAAGAAAATGTCTAAAACCACAAAAAACCGGGCGACACCATTTTGAACTACACGCAAAATAAGTTATATCCAACTCCCTCTATTAAATAAGTGACATAAGGAGAAAAAAATAACCCACGCAGTGCGCAGGTTTTTGCTTCGTGGACGTTGACGGATTCGAACCGCCGACCCTCTGCTTGTAAGGCAGATGCTCTAAACCAGCTGAGCTAAACGTCCAATATGTCGCAATCCTTAATTGCGATGCAAAAGTACATCAAATATTTTTTACCACCAAATTTTTTTGAACAAATTTTCAATTATAGTACAAATTAAAGCACCAAATACAAAGAAACGGATTCTCTAAAAGCTTTTTTCAGCACAAGAAAGAGCAATTTCGCACATATTGACAACCGCCATCAAGCAAATATGCAAGACAAACAGACTTCTTTAATAACAATATCATGACCACAACCAGAAAAGAGAATCAAACAAAATAAAGTGGGCAAGCCAAACAGCTTGCCCACTCATTATCGTAAAAAGATTGATTACTTAACAATCTCAACAATTGCACGACGGTTCAAGTACTTAGAAGAGAGCTCGTCTGTCTCGCCAACAGCAACTACCTCTACATCCTTAACGCCAGCAGCCTTGAGAACCTCAGCAACAGCATTTGCACGAGCCTCGGCAAGACCCTTGTTGTACTCCTCAGAACCGATAGTATCAGTGTAACCGATAACTCTCAGCTTTACACCAGCCTCAACAGCAGCCTTAGCATAAGCCTCGATGTTCATCTGCTCCTTCTTAGAAGCGATCTTAGAAGAACCGAATGCGAAGAAGATAGACTCCTTAACATCAACCATTGATGGTTTGTTCTTCAGCTCCTTATAAGCCACGTTAACCTTATCATAATCATTCTTGAGAGCCTTATAAGAATTCTTGAGCTTCTTGTTCTCTGCCTGAGCATCGTCCAAGTCAGACATAAGCTCTGCAAGGGCAGCTGCGTGGATTGCATTAAGAGCATCTACATCTACTGTATTCTCCCAACCAACCTTGTTGAACTTATATGTAACACCGAGGTTAGCTGACCACATCATATCCTTGCCGCTTGAACCGGCAACACCGCTGAAACCATTGTGCAAGAACGCACCTGCCAACTCAAGGTTGATAGCCCAATGCTTAGAAACACGGAAAGTATTGATGATACCATAGTTAGCTGTAAGAGAACTTGCAACATCGTCATCATTCTCACCATCCATAGCATCACGGTCTGCAATACCTACTCCAAGATAAGGGATAACATTCCAGATACGCTCCTCGTTGTAACCACAGAAAAGGTTGCTGAGGTTAAACATAGCATCAAAGTGGAAGTTCATGAATGATGCATTGTCAGCATCCTCAAATGGCTTGATGCTCAAACCCTGATAAGCAACTCTCCAACCGAAACCGGGAGTATGCCACTTACCTACATAAACGTTGAGTGCAGGAGAAACATGGTCAAATGGACTCTCACCCTTAGTAACGACACCGTTATATAGGTTTACACCGCCATTAACACTAAGGAACCAGTTGCTGCCGAAACCATTGGTAGCTACAGAGTTCTTCTTAGTAGGAACTACGACCTCGCTAACCACCTCCTGTGCATTTGCAGTAGAGAAGAAAGCGATAGCGGCTACCGCCAAAGAAATCATAAACTTTTTCATACTCGAACTAATTAAATTATGTTTAAATTACTTATTTGCAGTTTTGGTAATGTCAATACAACACATGAGAAACTTTTTTTGTTTTAGAGCGAACGCAATACAAGCTCAAAAACAGCACAATTACTCATATTACCTATTTTTGTGCAAAAATACATAATTTTCACAAAGCTGCACCAATATCAAATACAATTAAACAACAATTAATATTTTTTAACTATAGTTCAAAAGAAAAATTTCATTTTGTAAAGAAGCGTTCTATTTCATTGTCCGATACAATGTGAATTATTGTCCTGCCGTCAGGAGTACGGGCCGGTAATGGAGTACGGAAAAGTTCGTCCACGAGATTCTGCATCTCCTCGGCTGACAGGACTTGCCCCGAAATAACAGCAACATCCTTGGCCATAACATTTGCCAACTTGTCATGCAGTTTATCCTTTGCTTCAAAAGTGCGCTCCATCGCACAATGTATTATATCCATAAGGAGTTTCTCCGGGGAAAAGCCGTCAAGGTCAGCAGGAACTCCCTGCAAGGCAAACGTTCCACCCCCCAAAGAAGAAATGTCAAAACCCAAAGAGTGCAAATCCGCTGATATCGACTCAAGCACAGCACTCTCGGCTACAGAAAGTTCAACCCTTTCTGGAAATAGAAGCCCCTGGACAGGAGCACTACTGTTCTGCAGTTGTTTTATGTATTTCTCATACAGCACCCTGATATGCGCTCTTCTCTGATGTACAAACATAAGCCCGGACTTAACCGGAATGAGAATATACTGACCTTTGTATTGAGACATCGGGACAAATTCTTCGGCGCTCATAACTTCTTGTTGAGATCCAGAAATCGAAGACTGCACGAAAATCTCATCCGGAATATCTTCAAATGGAGACAAGTCCAATGTCTGCCTACTATTCCCTGTATTCCCATACAGCATCTCCCAAGAGGAATCACCGCTACGGTATTCGGGTGTCCTGTTCTTGAACGGATTATAATTCGAGTTATATGAAATCTTGGGTGCAGAGACCTGCGCTCCTGAAGAGCCGGAAATATCCATCACGGGGATATCAGGGATATCGTCATCGTCAAAGCCCAAACTCGGAGCAGCATTGAAACGGCCGAGCGACTCGCGCACAGCAGCACTGATAATCTTCCACAGACTCGCTTCATCCTCGAACTTGATTTCAGTTTTTGTCGGGTGAATATTCACATCAATACGAGACGGATCAACCTCAAGTGAGATAAAGAACGGAACCTGCTCGCCTTGCGGGATCACCTCTCCGTATGCCTCGAGAACAGCCTTTGCAAAATACGGATGACGCATATAACGCCCGTTGACAAAGAAGAACTGTAAAGCACCTTTCTTGCGCGCACTCTCAGGGGCACCGACAAAACCTTTGACATTTATAAGGGTGCTAGAGACGCCAACCTCTATTAGCTGCGAATTGACTCTTTTGCCGAAAAGGTTAAGGATCCTCTGGCGGAAAGAGGAAGGCGGCAACGAGATCAGCTCGACACCGTTGTGCGACAGCGAGAACTCCACCTCACAATTCACAAGAGCAACACGCTCGAACTCGGTCACAATATTGTTAAGTTCAGTCTGCATCGATTTGAGAAACTTACGGCGCGCAGGAATATTGAAGAACAGATTCTTGACCTTGAAGTTACTGCCTGCCGGTGCAGATACAGGCTCCTGTTGTTCGAGTTGCGAGCCAGAAATCACAATCAGTGTCCCCAGTTCATCTTCGGCCCTACGGGTCACCAGCTCTACTTGGGCTACCGCTACAATTGAAGCCAACGCCTCACCCCTGAAACCCATAGTGGAAAGAGCAAAAAGATCCTCTGCGCAATTTATCTTGGACGTGGCATGACGTTCGAATGCCAGACGGGCATCTGTCTCCGACATACCCTTGCCATTATCTACGACCTGTATCAGTGTGCGTCCACCGTCAGTAACGATAACCTGGACTTTTGTGGCATCGGCATCGACAGCATTCTCCATAAGCTCCTTGACTACTGATGCCGGGCGCTGCACGACCTCACCTGCAGCTATCTGATTTGCCACCGAATCGGGTAATAAATGTATTATATCTCGCATTTTGTCAAAAAAACAAGAAGCTGCCCCAACAATACCGCAGAAAAAGAGAGCTTCTACATAAAAAATAAAGTTAAAAGGCAGACTGCATCATAGTTGCCATATCTTCTTGAGAAGATAGAAAAGCAGAAAGACACAGATGAACAAAGCCACTACAATAGCCCCCGACGACAAGCGCTGGCCATTCTCCTTTCGGCGTGACAGATGTGAATTATCATTCACAAAGGCCCCTTTAAGACGGTCACGATAGGATTCCTCACTTGGAGGCAACATACCTAAATCACGCTTGGCATTCTCCACAATCTTGTTGAGTTTTTCCTTGCGCTCATCCACGAATATATATTTATGGTCGAACCTACGCGGTTCTCTCTGTTTGAAATATCCCATTCTACTCCTCCTTTCTGAAACGGTCGAGAGTCGGCAACGGCACCTTCTCCCTGTTTACTGTTTTCAGCCTCATATTCGCATCCTTTCCCCTCCACACGAAGACATCCTCCTTGCTAGTAGGACGAACATAGTCAAACCATGCGAAATTATCCAGATAGCACTTATCGGGCGGGCGCTGGCTCATAGGATAGAATACACCCTTTGACTCCTTCGGAACTACAACCTTATCCACTTGGCCATCCTTGACATATGCCGTGGCACGGCCAGCAGTCGTTGTATTCATTCCCACATAGACACTATCCTCGTCCAGAGGAAAGAAGACTATCTCAACACTACCTATTACCTGCATCTCGGCGAGTTTGTTCTCCTCAAAGAAGAAGCGCATCTCCTTACCGCGTATCTGGTTATAGTTTGCGCTGTCCATAGGCTCAACATAAAGAGTCTGGTTGATTACATGAACCCAGTCGATTGACGTACTGTCCATATAGACTTTCACCTGTTCACCGAGAAGCTGTACGTCGTTGTTCCACAATATCGGATCCTTGTACATTGTCACACATGTATCTCGGGAATCAAACACCATAGAATCACAAACGGCCTGCATACTCACTCCCCACGCACGTACCTTGTCATACGCTCTCACAATCCTGTAGAGCGAATCGGTGTCAAGATTATACGACACAGCCCATATTGTATCAGCATGCATGAAGAGAGAATCCTTCTGCGAGAAGTCAACCACAAGTGCACGACCGGTAACGTAGGCTGAATCAACAATCTCGTTCATATAAGCATACTCTCCCGTGAGCATGTTGCGGTCAACCGTATCCTTATAAATTATATTGCCGAACATCTCGCTGTAACCGGCAGCAGTATCGTAGAATATCGAGTCGGCAGTCGCATCTTTATTGCCGTTGTAAAGTACAGAACGGTCAAGCAATACCGCTTGCTTTGTACTCATATTGTACCTGCCCCGCTCCGAGTATACTTCACTTCCACCACTGTACATATTTGTAGGGCCGACTATTGCCGCCACTTTGCTCACTGTGTTGTAGCGCAATGTATCGGAAAGCATACGGAACTGCGGGTTCTCCACACTCACGTCGTCAAGGAAAAGAGCATCCTTGGAATCTACATTATACTCCCCATAATACGAACTCAAGGTGCTCTCTTCGTCAGAAAGTGTACCATAGTCAAAGAAATAGCCGACATTCGTGTTACGGTCAAAATCGAGACTATCTGTCTCAAGTACGCTATTCTTATCAATGAGCTGCACATTGTTGCGCACACGTGCAAGATTTGTCTCACCGTCAAAATCGAGATAATCACCATACAGAAAAAGTGTGTCGCCTTGTTCCATACGTACATTGCCGAAAGCCTGGAACGAATTTTTCTTCTGGAAATAATGGGCACTGTCGCAGTACATATACATGCTGTCTCTCCTGAAACAGACGTCACCCACAAGAATCCATGCATCAGGATTGATTTTCTCGTCAAAACGTGTGACATTGGTGTGCAACATGTGAATGTAACTCTTCTTCTGCGAAGAGTCACCGGCTAAAGTTGCATCCTGTGCATACACCGGAAGACAACCGAACAAAACAGACAATATAATTATTATCCTGCTCATAAAGGGACGTCATCTTTTCTCCTCATAGAACTCCCAACCGGGATACTTGAATTCACAGCTACGGTTATCACTGTTGATTCTCACATATGTGCTTTTCTGCTTGCTCCTTATCCACTCTTGGATACGCTCATTGCTCAACTGTGTCTTATACATCATGCTCAAAGCCTCATAGTCATCGTTGATGGTCGCAAGATGGGCGTCAGTGCGTGATTTCAGTTTTGCAATGGCACACACGGTCTTGCCATTCTCGCGTACCCATGTAAATGGTTGTGACAGCTCACCTACTTTGAGACCGTCGACCACGCGCGCCACATCCACCGGCAACTCCTCAAAAGAGAAGTGAGATGAAGCTGTATTCCTATTATACATTATACCGTAGTTATTGCGTGTATCCTTGTCTTGAGAGATAACCGAGACAGCCTCATCAAAAGTAAACTTTTCATCCTTGATATCGGTGGATATTGAATCAAGGCGAAGCAACATCTTCTTGACATTATCGCTTGAGTATGTAGGTTTGCGCAATATATGGCGCACCTTTACTCTGTCTCCACGCTTCTCGACAAGTTGGATGATGTGGAAACCATATTCAGTCTCTACAATCTTTGACACCTTTTCCGGATCTGTAAGGTTGAACGCCACTGCTGCAAATTCAGGTGCAAATTCTCCGCGCCCCTTAAAGTCGAGTTCACCTCCACGACGTGCCGAAAGCGGATCTTCAGAATACATGAGAGCCATAGTCGAGAAACTTGTCTCACCATTAAGTATACGCTCCGTATAATCGCGCAGTTCACTCTTCACACGCTCCGTCTCCTCTTCTGATATTTCAGGTTCAAGAACTATAATCTGAACCTCAACCTGCTCCTGGATAAAAGGTAAACTGTCCTTGGGCAAAGACTCATAAAAACGACGTACCAAGGAAGGAGATACCTTTATATCACCCACGAGCTTGGACTTCATCATCTCCATCATCTCCATATTATAAAGCTGCTCGCGGTACATCTCGCGTATTTCAGCGGAGTTCTTGTCAAAATACTCCTCCAATTTCTCCTTGGAGCCGATCTCCTGAATCACATAATCCATCTGCGCATCGACCTGGCGCATGATTCGCGTCTCATCAACCTCAATACTGTCAATTGCGGCCTGATGCAGGAAAAGCTGTTGAACTGCCAAATCCTCACCTACGACGCAATACGGATCACCTTCGAATTTCCTACCGGTACTCATCCAATACCGTATTGTTTCCTCAATATCCGAACGCAGTATGGCCTTGTCACCGACGACCCACTCTACACGGTCAATGACATTATCCTGTGCAGTCACACAGTTCAGCGGAAACAGTGCAAGCAGCACATATAAACAACCTAGAATATATCTATTCATCATTTATCCATTAAATCACCTGAAACGGTTTGTTGATTATTTATTTTAATTACACCTTTAAGTTTCGCCTCCTCATAAAGGTCCTTTTTCTTTCTCTTAATGAATTCTGCTTTCCTTGAATTCAGGAGCAGTTCATTGATTTCTGTAGATACCAATTCTATTGGCATTATCTCACCCTCATGGAGGATCGTATCGGAACATACGAAATATATCTTGCCATCATCCTTGAACTCAATGGTACTTTTATGCGATAATCTTTCAAGCAATTGGCTTTCAGTAATCGGTATCTGCTTCACGACATCGGCTAAAGGATACCACTTGTCCATAAGGTATTCATATGCAAGCGCATTCTCAGCACTGTATGTCTCCAAAGACTCCAATGATTCAGGGCTCATATCAACACACCACTTGCGCACCTTGTTCATGCTTGGTGACTTGGCCGGCAACACCAGAAGAAGGCCCTTGAAAAGGGACTCGTCTGCATCAAAAAGCACCTTATTTGCATCGTAGAACTGTTGCAGTTCACCTCTGCTTATAGAAGGATTCAAATGCTGTTCCACAAGTTTCTCCTGATATATGTTCAATATCAAGCTCTTGCGGTAGCTTTCTACCATCTTGTCAATTTCTGCCGTTGCGACCACATTCTCTGTAGCCTTATCATAGAATAGCTGCTCCGTCGCCCAACGCTCAATATACTCATCCACAAACTTGGCACTGTCACTGTAACTGTTTGCTGCAAGCAACAGGTCGACTTCATCTTTATACAAGCACACGCCATCAACTTCCACAAGAGAAAGACGGCTTTCCTGTGGAAGTTCTTTGTGGCAAGCCACCAATAGGGAGGCCGTCACTATACTGAAAAGGAATTTCAAAGTTCCGTAATCGTGCATCTGTTTCTCAAATGTTGCAAAGATAAGGATTTCTCTACTTTCAATCGTGGTTGTTAACCGTTTTTAGCACCTCTTTATCAACCTTAACTTTATACTTCTTACGAAGGGACTTTACCCATTTCTCCTCAAGATACTTCTGATAGTCATTTGTAACCGTACCCTTGACATCAACGTAAGACTCCGGGTTCTCTATTATACTACCTTCAAGTTCAACCACTGTAAAATCCTTGCGCAGTTTACCGCCATCTCCCTGACCGAACGCCAGTTTATCAACCCAGGCATTGTCACCGATGGCAAAGACTCCAATCTCAACACGCACATTACGCATTGAGTCCTTTGGAAGATTGGCATCAATGACACTCTTGTATTCACTCACGTTCTTTCCGGCAATCATAGACTTTATATTGTCCAGATTAGACTTGGTATTCGCCTGAATCACAGCGCCACGGAAACGTGGAGTCTCGAACTTATACTTCTTCTTGTTTTTCTTGAAAAACTTTTCAAGACCCTCAACATCGTTCTGCGCCTTGTTCCAAACCTCATGCGTAGACACCTCAAAGAATAGCAAGCCATCATAATATTCACGCATAAGGTTGCCGAACTCAGGATACTTGCTTTCGAGCAGGCTATCCTCGCGTTCAATTGCCTGTGATGCGGTCAAACCGCCACCGAACTCCTCTGCAAGTTGTTTACCCCTTACCAGACGCGCTTTTTCGCGGATATTCTGCTGTTCAAGCATATCCATTATAGCCGGTTTATACTCCTCGAATGAACCGAAAGGACGCGAGGATATACGCTTCACAATATGGAAGCCGGCAGGCGACTCAAAAGGTTTGGAATACTCACCGTCGGCAAGTTCAAAAGCAACAGCCTCGAACTCGGGATAAGCCTGCCCGCGTATGATTTCGAAAGGTGCAAGGGCACGTGCCGGAATACCGAATTCAACAGCGACCTCTTCAAAAGTCTTTCCTGTCTGCAACTTGTCATATACAGAGTCTATCCTTGCCTTCAATGAAGCGATGAGAGCCTTGTCCTCCTTTTGCCTTGCTACAAGGACAATATGGCTCAATTTCAGAAAGCCATCCTTACCGATTGTCGCTGAATCTTTCGCATAGATGCGGTAGGCCTCCTTCTCAACGAAACTAGGATCTATAAGATAATCCTCGGCCATAACAGCACGATTTTTCCGGTACTCCTCCTTGAACGAAGCCACGGTGTCAAAACCCAAAGCTTCAGCTTCTGCAACTTTCAACTTGAAGTCGATGTACATGGGAAGATAATCCTCCACGGTCTGACCACCGTCTACAAGATTGCTGTTGTTCTTGTTATACGCATACTCGAACTCTGAACGCTTTACCTCCTTGCCGTTTACGGTCATCAGCACCGGATCAGAAACCTGAGCAAGTGCCGATGCCGAAAAAAGCAATGAAGAAAGAAATATATTCTTCAGACTTTTCATCATAATTTATGTTTTATTCCGGACGGCTATAGTTCGGAGCCTCACTTGTAATTGACACATCATGCGGATGACTCTCAAGCACACCGGCATTGGTAATGCGTACGAACTTCGCATTATGCAATGACTCTATATCCTTTGCTCCACAATAACCCATACCTGAACGCAGACCGCCCACAAGCTGGTAAATAACCTCGAACAAAGTGCCTTTGTAAGGTACGCGTGCAGCAATACCCTCTGGAACAAGTTTTTTCTTGTCTGCTGTATCAGCCTGGAAATAACGGTCCTTTGAACCGTTCTCCATAGCCTCAAGAGAGCCCATACCGCGGTAAGACTTAAACTTACGGCCATTAAAGATGATTGTATCACCGGGAGACTCCTCTGTACCGGCAACCAGCGAACCGATCATAACACTGTAACCGCCTGCTGCAAGAGCCTTGACAACATCACCTGAATAACGGAGACCACCATCGGCAATCAAGGGAACACCTGTACCCTCAAGAGCCTTGGCGACATCGTAGACAGCCGACAACTGTGGAACACCCACACCAGCAACAACACGTGTCGTACATATTGAACCTGGGCCGATACCGACCTTAACTGCATCTGCACCTGCATCAGCAAGCATCTTGGCAGCCTCACCTGTAGCCACGTTACCCACAACAATATCAATCTGAGGATATGCAGCCTTAGCCTCCTTGAGTTTCTTTATAACACCTGCCGAGTGACCATGTGCTGTATCAATGATGATAGCATCAACACCGGCCTCGACCAGTGCCTTGATGCGGTCCATCGCATCAACAGTAACACCGACACCGGCCGCTACACGAAGACGCCCTTTGCTATCCTTGCAAGCCATAGGTTTATCCTTAGCCTTGGTAATATCCTTATATGTGATAAGACCTACCAGCTTGCCTTCAGAATCGATAACCGGCAACTTCTCGATCTTGTTCTCACGCAGAATCTTGGCAGCCGCCTCCATATCAGTCTTCTGATGTGTCACCACCAATTTGTCGGCAGGTGTCATAACCTCACAAATAGGACGTGCCATATTTGTCTCGAAGCGGAGGTCGCGGTTCGTTACGATACCGGCAAGCTTCTTATCCTCATCTACAACAGGAATTCCACCGATGTGATACTCGGCCATGATGTCAAGAGCATCCTTGACAGAAGCATTTGCCTGGATTGTCACAGGGTCATAGATCATACCGTTCTCGGCACGCTTCACAATTGCAACCTGATGAGCCTGCTCTGCTATCGACATATTCTTATGAATGACACCGATACCACCCTCACGAGCAATGGCAATCGCCATTTTCGCCTCAGTAACAGTATCCATTGCTGCTGTCACAAAAGGCACATTAAGCTCAATATTCCTTGAAAATCTGGTTTTCAAGGTTACCTCTTTGGGCAACACCTCTGAATAAGCGGGAATAAGCAACACGTCATCAAAGGTGAGACCATCCATTACAATCTTTTCTTTTATAAAATCATTCATAAGACTATATTTATTTTAAATTCTTATCTTTAATAATCAATTACCCATCTCCGAAATGAACTTGACACGCACCAGACGTATCTCCTCCTCGCTGTACTCGCCACCAAGTTCCTCTATCGCCATATTTATGTTGTCGGTATCGGAATTCTTGAAATAGTCATATATCTCAAAAAGATTCTCCTCATCAAGTATCTCTTCAAGGAAATAATCTATGTTGAGTTTTGTTCCTGAATATACGATTGACTCAATATCGTCGAGAAGCTCATCGAATTCAACTCCCTTACTTATCGCAAGATCATCAAGCGCAACTTTGCGGTCTATGGCATTGATAATTGCCACCTTCAGTTTGGACTTGTTGGCAACAGTACGTATGCGTATATCCTCGGGACGGTCAATCTCATTCTCCTCACAGTGGCGTTTGATAAGCGCACAGAATTCCTCACCGTAACGTTTAGCCTTACCCTCACCTACTCCGGGTATATTCTTCAACTCATCTATGGTAATG
Source organism: uncultured Bacteroidales bacterium (assembly GCA_937900095.1). Lineage (GTDB taxonomy): Bacteria > Bacteroidota > Bacteroidia > Bacteroidales > Bacteroidaceae > HGM04593. The sequence continues at coordinate 45,632 of CALCEC010000042.1, forward strand.
GGATATGTTGTAGCCATCGCTTCAAGCGACGGGTCCTGGAATATCACGTATGGTGGCAACTCAAGCTGCTTCGAGAGTTTCTTGCGCAGGTTCTTCAGCATTGCATAAAGTTCAGGGTCTACAGCAAAAGTACTTGTTGTCTGGACAACAGTTTCTTCCTCTTCAAAATCCCTGTCCTCTACAATCTTGAATGACACAGGTTTCTTAAGGAATGCATTACCCTGCTTCGTAACCTTGAGCAAACCATAATTCTCGACATCCTTGTCAAGATATCCGGCTATCAGTGCCTGACGTATTACGGCATTCCAACGCTTTGCATCCTCGTCATCACCGCAACCGAAGCACTCCAGTTCATCGTGCTTATGCGAAAGGATATCTGCTGTTTCCTTTCCCAAAAGTACATCTATCACATATTCAGCCTTAAAGTTCTCCTTCAAAGCCAATATGGTCTCAATAACAGCCTCAAGCATCTCCTTTGCTTCTACCTGCTTTTTAGGAGAGAGGCAATTGTCACAATTTCCACAATTTTCCACGTTGTAATTTTCACCAAAATAATGTAACAACAATTTTCTTCTACACACCGACGACTCTGCGTATGCAGTTGTCTCATAAAGCAACTGACGACCAATGTACTGCTCTGCCAACGGTTTACCTTCAAGAAATTTCTCAAGTTTCAGAAGGTCCTTGTTGTTATAAAAAGCGATACATTGTCCTTCACCACCGTCACGGCCGGCACGGCCGGTCTCCTGATAGTAGCCTTCAAGACTCTTTGGAATGTCATAGTGTATCACATAACGTACGTCAGGCTTGTCAATACCCATTCCGAATGCGATAGTAGCCACAATGACGTCTATCTTTTCCATGATGAAGTCGTCCTGTGTCTGTGAGCGCATCGCGGAGTCCATTCCTGCGTGGTACGCCTTTGCCGAAATCTCATTTGCCTGGAGAATCTCTGCCAGCTCTTCTACTTTTTTACGGCTGAGACAGTAGATTATACCAGACTTTCCCTGGTTCGATTTTATAAATTTTATAATCTCCTTGTCAACATCCTTCGTTTTTGAACGTACCTCGTAATACAGATTAGGCCTGTTGAATGAAGATTTGAAGTCAGGAGCATCCTGTATCCCCAAATTCTTCTTAATATCATCGCGCACTTTTGTCGTAGCAGTTGCAGTAAGTGCAATTATCGGAGCCTTACCTATTTCGTTGATTATCGGCCTTATGCGACGGTACTCAGGGCGGAAATCATGTCCCCACTCCGAAATACAATGCGCTTCATCTATGGCATAGAATGAAATCTTTATGCTTTTCAGGAAATCGACATTATCCTCCTTCGTCAAGGATTCAGGAGCTACATAAAGCAATTTTGTCTTACCGGAAAGCACATCGGTTTTAACCTCCTCTATTGCCTGTTTGGTAAGGGACGAATTCAAAAAGTGGGCTATACCATCCTCTTCGCTGAAGTTCCTTATAGCATCAACCTGGTTCTTCATCAAGGCAATCAGAGGCGATATAACTATCGCTGTACCATCCATAACCAATGAAGGCAACTGGTAACACAGCGACTTTCCGCCACCTGTAGGCATCAGGACAAAAGAGTCATTCCCCGCAAGCAGGTTCTCAATGACAGCCTCCTGATCCCCCTTAAACGTATCAAAACCGAAATTCTCTTTAAGAATTTCTGTCAAATTACACTTCTTCGTCATTTTACAATATGCCTATTTGAAAACAAAGTTATAAATATATCAATAAAACGCGCAACTTTTTTCAAATATATTTTCTGAAATATCGTAAAAAAACCAAAGAAACCGTCCTGGCTTGTTCCAGCCCCGAATTGCGGAGCAACTGCACGGGCACTTTTACAAATATATTGCACAAAGGACTGCATCAAAACATTCATTTCAATGCAGTCCTTTATGCACAATGGAGCATATCATGCAAGGGCATTGCCAATTACGGCACTCTTTTCTACCTGGGTCTTTGCGTAATCCTTGGTTATGCGGCACTCTTTCACCCCGGCCGACGGAATCTCGAACATCTTCTCCATCATTATCGTTTCCACTATCGAACGCAGACCTCGTGCCCCGAGTTTATACTCTATAGCCATATCCACAATGTATTCCAGGACATCATCCTCGAAAGCCAACTCTACGCCGTCCATCTCCATAAGCTTAATGTATTGCTTTATGATAGAATTCTTTGGTTCCGTAAGGATGCTGCGCAATGTCTTGCGGTCAAGCGGGCGCAACGAGGTAAGAATAGGCAGACGGCCCACGATCTCCGGAATAAGGCCGAACGAGCGCAGATCCTGCGGTGTTATATACTGCATCATGTCACCCTTGTCAACCTTGAGACTGTTCTGCACAGAATCATAACCCACAACATGTGTATTCATACGCTGCGCAATCTTCTTTTCGATTCCGTCAAAAGCTCCACCGCAGATAAACAGTATATGCCTTGTATTTACCGGTATCATCTTCTGGTCGGGATGTTTGCGGCCACCCTGGGGAGGAACGTTCACTACAGATCCCTCAAGCAACTTGAGAAGTCCCTGCTGCACACCCTCACCGCTCACGTCACGGGTTATCGAAGGATTATCGCTCTTACGGGCAATCTTGTCAATCTCGTCAATGAACACTATTCCACGTTCCGCTTCCTCGACATTATAGTCTGCAACCTGTAACAGACGTGTCAGGATACTCTCGATATCCTCTCCCACATAACCGGCTTCCGTCAGTACCGTGGCATCTACAATTGTGAAGGGCACCTTGAGCAGACGGGCGATGGTACGCGCAAGAAGCGTCTTTCCCGTACCGGTACTTCCCACCATAATGATGTTGCTCTTTTCAATCTCAACATCATCAGCTGCACCGCGCTGCATCAGACGCTTGTAATGGTTATACACAGAAACAGCCAGAGCGCATTTCGCCTCATCCTGTCCTATCACATATTCATCGAGGAATGCCTTGATTTCCTTTGGTTTAGGGAGTTCCTTCATATCAAAGTCACTCTTGGGAAGCATGGACTCTTCGCGCAGGATATTATGTGCCTGCTCAACACAGTCATTGCAGATATAGCCCGTCATACCGGTCATCAGCAACACAACCTCGCTCTCTGCCCTACCACAGAAGCTGCAACGTCTTTTATTCTTTTCAGCCATTGTCTGGATTACTTTTTACGCATAAGGACACGGTCAATCATACCATACTCCTGAGCCTCAGCAGCAGTCATCCAGTAGTCACGGTCACTGTCGGCCCACACCTTGTCGAAAGGCTGTTTGCTATGATCAGAAATAATAGTATAAAGCTCCTTCTTCAACTTCTGTATCTCACGGGCAGTGATTTCAATATCACTGGCCTGACCCTGCACGCCGCCAAGAGGCTGATGTATCATTACACGGCTGTGTGTAAGCGCAGAGCGCTTGCCCTCGGCACCTGCAACAAGAAGTACGGCAGCCATGCTCGCAGCCATACCGGTACAGATTGTAGCAACATCGCTCTGGATAAACTGCATAGTATCATAGATACCCAATCCCGCATATACAGAACCGCCGGGAGAGTTTATATATATTGATATATCCTTACCGCTGTCCACAGAATCAAGATAGAGCAGCTGTGCCTGCAGAGTGTTTGCCGTATAGTCGTCAATCTGAGTGCCGAGGAAGATGATTCGGTCCATCATAAGACGCGAGAACACATCCATCTGGGTAACGTTCAGTTGACGCTCCTCAAGGATATAAGGGTTAAGATACTGCGACTGTGCCTTGATCACATCATCAAGCACCATACTGTTCATACCAAGATGCTTGGTAGCATATTTCTTGAAATCGTCTCTCTCCATACAACAATTCATTTAAATCAACACAATAGTAATAATTGAAAAACCGTTCTGGTTCATTCGGCAGTGCCAATGAACCAGAACGTATAATCATAGCCCGATTATCAGGCGTTCTCAGAAACCTTCTTGTTGAAATCCTCAACAGACACTTTCTCTTCCTCAAGAGTAACTACACCCTTGATAGCCTGGATAAGCTTTACGTCAACAGCACGGTTGATGAGAGCCTCGCGTGTCTTCTCCTGCTTGAGCATCTCTTTAGCGTAGTTCTCGAGCAAGTCATCGGGCACATTGGCCATACCGTACTGGGCAAACTGGTCACGTGTAGCAGCCTTAGCTACGTCAAGGACATCGTTGTCCTCAACCTTAACCTCGAACTTGCGTGCCAACTGCTCCTTGATGAGGTGCCATGTGAGCTCTGTGAGGCTCTTCTGGAAATCCTCCTCACTTACAGCCTCGCCCTGCTTGTTGCTGTCCATGATGCGACGCAGGATAGCCTCGTCATACTCGAGCTTGCCGACTTTTTCCATGAGGTATGTACGTACGTCCATAAGGAGCTTGTAGTCGCTCTCAACCTCAAAGCGTGACTCGAACTGCTCAGCGATCTTTGCACGGAAGTCAGCCTCGTTTGTAACGACATCCTTACCGAAAGCTGCATCAAACACATTCTGGTTCAACTCGCTTGCAACAAAGCGTGTGATCTCTGTGATTGTGAATGTAAACTCACCGTTGTGTGCTGCAACATCTGCCTTCTCAACCTTGAGGAGTGAAGCGAGCTCAGCCTCATTGTTGTCAAAGGCAACAGAAGGGTTGAATGTAACCACATCATTAAGTTTTGAACCTGCGAAGAGAGCCTTCTGCTCATCGTTCTTCATATAAGAAGGCATCATGACAGCCTCACGCACGACTATACCTTCCTCAACAGACTCAGCAAGAGTACCCTTGAGCATATCCCCGTTCTCGTATGCCTCAACCTGTTTGTACTCACCGCAACGCTGTGCAAAAGCATTCACCTGACCCTCGATCATCTCGTCGGTAGGCTGTATACGGTAGTAAGCGAGCTTATCGTTCTTGTCAAGCACTGCATCGAACTTTGGAGCAAGGGCAATCTCGAACTCGAAAGTGAACTCCTTGTCCTCGGCCATATTGATGCCGGCCTGCTGTGACTCGATAGGAAGTGGCTCGCCCAACATATCGATCTTATTCTCTCTGATATACTCGAAGATCTTTGTCTGCAACAGTTTGTTGATCTCCTCGGCCTTGACAGCTGTACCGTACTGCTTCTTGATCAAGCCCATAGGTACCATACCCGGACGGAAACCGGGGATATTTGCCTTCTGGCGGAAGTTCTTCAACTGTTTCTCAACCAAAGTTGAATAATCTGCCTCCTGAATATTTACAGAGAGGATAGCGCTTGCCGCGCTCTGATTCTTAAGTGTAAATTCCATTTTAAAATATTTAAATAATTCTTTGTCAAAAGTAACATGATGCCACAAAAAGCACCCGCCCTGTGCACGGCATAGTATATACCTAATTTAGGGCGTGCAAAAATACAACAAGTTGGGCACAAAATCAAGCAAAAACCGAATTTGTTCGCAACTTGTTGGAAATTAAGCCTCAGAAACAGCTTCTTAATCCTCGTTTATCTGGAATTCGCGCTTGCGCAACACAAAGTCGCGACCAAGATATTTCTCGCGCACAATAGGATTCTCGGCAAGGACCTCGGGAGTTCCCTCAAACAGAATGCGTCCTTCGAAGAGCAGATAGGCACGGTCCGTAATACTCAATGTCTCCTGCACATTATGGTCGGTGATGAGGATACCGATATTCTTGTCCTTGAGTTTCCACACGATATACTGGATATCCTCTACAGCAATGGGGTCGACACCAGCGAACGGCTCGTCAAGCATAATGAATTTGGGATCGATTGCAAGACAGCGTGCAATCTCCGTACGGCGACGTTCACCACCAGAGAGGCGGTCACCAAGGTTCTTACGCACCTTCTGAAGACGGAACTCCTGAATAAGACTCTCCAGTTTCTCTTTCTGATACTCCTTGGGCTTGCCTGTAAGTTCGAGCACCGATGCGATGTTATCCTCAACGCTGAGCTTACGGAACACGCTTGCTTCCTGGGCAAGATAGCCTATGCCTGCACGGGCACGCTTGTATACCGGGAATTTTGTTATCTCCTCATCGTTAAGGAAGATACGCCCGCCATTGGGAACCACAAGACCGGTGGTCATGTAGAACGAAGTAGTCTTTCCTGCACCGTTAGGGCCCAACAGACCGACAATCTCGCCCTGTTTGACGTCAAACGACACATTGTTCACAACAGTACGCTTGCCATACCTCTTGACAAGACCCTCGGTGCGCAGCACCATACGCTCTGCACTACCGGCATTGATGTTGTTATCGTTCATCTCCATTTCCCGAAAGCATATTTATATACTCGGCGAAGATAATGCAATTTTGCCGTTTACGCAAAAAAACAGGCTCTTTATGGAGCCAAACGTACAAAAGAACAACTTTGTAATAATTATTAACATTATTGATGGGCATTTTTTAATAACTTTGTACCCGATATTCTAATTCTTTGAAAGAAATGATATTATTCGACTCAATAAGGACATTCGGCAGCTATCTGATACTTATGGGACGCGTGCTGTCAAAGCCACAGAGATGGAGCATCTTCTTCAGGCAGACACTGCGCGAGACATACCAGCTGGGCGTGAACTCTATCCCCATCGTGCTGCTCATATCATTCTTCATCGGCGCAGTCATCTGTATACAGATGAAACTGAATGTAGAGAGCCCGTGGATGCCAAAGTTCGTTGTAGGATACGCCACACGCGAGATTCTGTTGCTGGAGTTCTCTTCATCCATTATGTGTCTTATCCTTGCTGGAAAGGTAGGCTCGAACATAACCTCCGAGATTGGTGCCATGCGCGTGACACAGCAGATCGACGCACTTGATATAATGGGTGTGAACTCGGCGAATTTCCTTATACTCCCAAAGATTGCAGCCCTGATGTTCACCATTCCCATTATGGTCATCTTCAGCATTGCAGCCGGCACTGCCGGAGCGTTCGCCATCGGTGAGTTCACCGGCATAATGACACCACAAGACCTTATTGTAGGCCTTCAGTACGAATTCAACCAGTGGTACATCTGGTGCAGCGTGATAAAGGCACTGTTTTTCGCATTCATCATAACCTCCGTTGCCTCTTTCTACGGTTATAACGTGAAAGGCGGTTCAATTGAGGTGGGAAAGGCAAGTACAAACGCCGTTGTCAGCTGTAGTGTACTTATACTGTTTTCAGATATGATACTTACTCAACTTCTGATGCAATGATAGAGGTAAATTCACTATACAAGAGTTTCGAGGAGCAGGATGTCCTGAAAGGTATCAACGCTGTTTTCAAGAACGGCAAGACAAACCTCATCATAGGCAAGAGCGGTGCAGGCAAAACCGTGCTGCTCAAGTGTATCGTCGGCCTTATAGAGCCTGACAAAGGGACAATAAGCTACGACGGGCGCGACATAATGTCACTCAACAAGAAAGAGAAGTTGCAAATGCGCCAGGAGATCGGTATGCTTTTCCAGAACGCCGCATTGTTTGATTCGATGAGCGTGTTGGAGAATGTCATGTTCCCACTAGACATGTTCTCCACAATGACATACAACGAGAGGGTACAGCGCGCACGCGCATGCCTTGAGCGAGTAAACCTCATCGAGGCCCAGGACAAGAGCCCCGAGGAACTGTCTGGCGGAATGCAGAAACGCGCAGCCATTGCCCGCGCGATAGCAATGAAGCCCAAGTACCTGTTCTGTGACGAACCGAACTCTGGACTCGACCCGCAGACCTCACTCATCATCGACCAGCTCATACACGACATCACCGATGAAGCCGGGATAACCACAATCGTCAACACCCATGACATGAACTCCGTGATGAACATCGGCGACAATATCCTGTTCCTGGCCAACGGCGAGCTATGCTGGGAGGGCAACAAGAAAGATATTCTCAACACTGACAACAGCACACTCAACGACTTCCTCTTCTCGAGCGAGATATTGCGCCAGGTAAAAGAACAGGCAACAGGGAAAAGATGACACAATAAACAGGCGCACACCTGTTTATTGTACAGCATCAATGATCATCAATCCCATCAAAATAAAGTTCGCTTATGACCGTATCGCTGTATTTTGTTCCGGGATACACTTCTGCTATCTCAAACCTCAAATCCCAATCGGGTGCGCCCTTGACATGAGTACCCAATATACCCACATCGAAGCACTGCAAGGTACGGCTGTCCTCAAGTTCCAGCACAGCATACAGTTCACCATTATAATATACCTTCAGAGACTTCACGCGTCCGTTAGCCTCCCATAATGCCTGATTCTTGACATAACCGTTAAGAATCTTCACTTTTGTAATACGGGCATGATGTCCCGGGAATCTATAAACGATACTCTCACCTATGCCATCACCCTCTACACCCTCGGCCCAAACTGTTTCGTGATTGAAATCGTGTATATTGGCAGCCTCATAAGTATTACGTCCCTGCGGAGCGAGAGCACTCGTAGCCTCCGGATCATCAAACATCGCAGCGCAATACCAACTACAAGCCCCGCTGTAAAGATCATTGTACAGTTCATATCCTTCAAGCATATCGAACACATCTTCATAACCAGGTTCCACTGATATGCTGTCAATATATTCTTTTGAATAGCCGTCGAACACAGGATGTATCTCAAAAGGTTTTATACTGTCAACCTGAGAGTAGCCCAAAGCACTCGAAACCAAAAGAAGAAGCAACAACATTTTTCTCATAACCATAATTTATATCGCAAATATAAACCATATCACAATAAAAACCAATAGCGCCATAGCACTATTGGTTTTGTCTATTCAGGCCTATACTGCGTTACGGCCTATTTCTGACGAATAAGTATATTCGGATGAAAGGAAATTGGCCTGCACTACGTTACGGCCTATTTCTGACGAATAAATATATTCGGGGAAGGAAATTGGCCTGCACTACGTTACGGCCTATTTCTGACGAATAAATATATTCATCGGTACTCCGTGGAAATTCCATTTGGCACGGATTTTATTTTCAAGGAAGCGCTTGTATGGTTCCTTCACATACTGCGGCAGGTTCGCAAAGAAGAGGAACGACGGTACGCGTGTCTCGTGCAGCTGCATGCAGTACTTTATCTTGATGTACTTGCCCTTCAATGATGGTGGTGGATAAGCCTCGATAAGCGGCAGCATCTCCTCATTGAACTTTGCAGTAGAGATCTTTGTCTTTGAGTTGAGGTAGACCTCCTTTGCTGTCTCAAGCACCTTGAACACACGCTGTTTTGTCACAGCCGAAGTGAAGATGATGGGAAAATCCACAAACGGAGCCACACGCTCACGAATGGCGTTCTCGAAGAACTTCTGCACCTTCTCGCTCTTGTCCTCCACAAGGTCCCACTTGTTAACGACCACCACCAGACTCTTCTGGTTACGCTGAATTATCGAGAAGATATTGAGGTCCTGTGACTCTATGCCGCGTGTGGCATCAATCATGAGAATGCAGACATCGCTGTTCTCGATGGCACGGATTGAGCGCAACACAGAATAGTATTCGATATCCTCGGTAACCTTGCCCTTCTTGCGTATGCCGGCCGTGTCAACAAGATAGAAGTCAAAGCCGAACTTTGTGTAACGGGTAAGGATTGAGTCACGGGTTGTTCCTGCGATGTTGGTCACGATGTTTCTGTCCTCGCCCAGGAACACGTTGATTATCGAGCTCTTGCCTGCATTGGGACGACCTACAACAGCAAAGCGTGGGATGTTCTCCTCGGGAGCTTCCTCCGCTTCCTTTGTGAAGTTAGAGATAATCTCGTCGAGCAGGTCACCTGTACCGCTACCGTTTGCAGCCGATATACAATGCATGTCACCGAGACCCAGACTGTAGAACTCTGCCGTGCCGTACTGCATCTCGTATGTATCTACCTTGTTGGCAACCACCAGCACAGGCTTCTTCGAGCGACGCAGCATCGATGCCATCTCCATATCAAGGTCGGTGAGTCCATTCATCGCATCCACCACAAAGAGGATGACATCGGCCTCTTCAAGTGCCAGTGTCACCTGGTCGCAGATTGCCTCCTCGAACACATCGTCCGAGTTACGCACCCAACCGCCGGTATCCACAAGCGAGAATTCCTTGCCACACCACAGGCAACGGCCATACTGACGGTCACGGGTTGTACCCGCCTCGTCCGATATAATCGCCTGCTTGGTCTCTGTCAGGCGGTTGAAAAGGGTCGACTTACCCACGTTGGGACGACCAACTATCGCTACCAAATTTCCCATATCTCTTATATCAATCTTTCTGGTCGTAACCGAAACGGCGCAACTGACGGTCGCTGTTACGCCAATCCTTGTCGACCTTTACATATATCTCCAAAAATATTCTCTTGCCGAAGAACTTCTCCAGTTCACGGCGTGCATCAGTGGCAACCTTCTTGAGCGCAGAGCCCTCATGACCGATGATAATGCCCTTCTGGCTCTCTCTCTCTACATAGATGATTGCCTTGATGTAGATCTTGCCCTCATCCTCCTTGAAATGCTCCACCGCGGCCTCACACACATAAGGAATCTCCTTGTCGTAGTGCAGAAGTATCTTCTCGCGGATTATCTCCGTCACAAAGAAACGCGCCGGCTTATCGGTGAGTGCATCCTTGTCGAAATAAGGTGGCGAGTCGGGCAACAGCTCCATGATGCGCTTCATCACAACATCCACGTTGAACTTTGCAATTGCAGATATCGGCAGGATCTCCGCCTCAGGGATAATCTCGTGCCACTGCTCCACCTTCTGTATAAGCAGCTGCTGGTCGGCAAGGTCAATCTTGTTTATGAGCACAAGGATGGGCACGTCGAGTTTGCGCACCTCGGCAATGAAGTCACTGTTCTTCTCGGGACTCTCAACCATATCTGTCACATACAGCAGCACGTCGGCATCGCGCAATGCACTGCGCGAGAAGCGCAACATAGCCTCCTGCAGCTTATAATTCGGCTTCAAGACACCAGGAGTATCGGAAAACACAATCTGCGCATCATCGGTATTCAATATACCCATGATACGGTGACGGGTAGTCTGCGCCTTGAACGTTGCGATGGAGATTCTTTCACCAACCAGCAGGTTCATCAGTGTAGACTTGCCCACATTGGGATTACCCACAATATTTACAAAACCGGCTTTATGCATACTTTTACAGAAAAACAAAGACGCACCACAAGCATTACAGCATAGGTGCGTCTTTAACTTACGTACAAAAACTACCCGCAGCTGTCAATATCATCTGCGGTAGAAACTCATTTACACAGCAGCCTGCTTCTCAACAGCGAGCTTGCCTCTGTAATAACCACACGCACCGCATACGGTGTGATAAACGTGCCACTCACCACAGTTAGGGCAGATTGCCAATGTAGGAGCTACTGCCTTATCGTGAGTTCTTCTCTTGGCAGTTCTTGTCTTTGATTGTCTTCTTTTAGGATGTGCCATTTTTCTTACTTTTTAATTATCTTCTTCTATTTGTATATTCTTCAAACCGGCCCAACGTGGATCGATCTCCTGCTCATCGGTATCACCTCCATCGGACTCCTCGGGCGAGTGTTTCTTGAGTTTTCCCGTCATCTCGTGGTTGCATTTCCCCGGTGCGTGTACACGCTTCATAGGAAGAGCCAGTGCGATGAACTCGTACAGATACCATGCGATGTTTATGTCACCGTCCTGCTCGGGAACAATGACTATGTCGCCGTCATCGGCATAATCATCACCAAGTTTCACTCTCAACTCGTTCTCTGTGTCAACATCTATCTCAAGGTCATCGAGACAACGGTCACAAGGAACTACTACTGTTCCGTTCAGCTCAAAAGAAAAATCAAAGACATCCCTGTTTTTCTTCACTTTTACCAGAGCCTTCACTGAACCTTTTTGGAATTCCTCACCGTCAATATCGCCAAAAAAGGCATTATCAAGGTCAAATTCCATCTCAAGGGGTGCTGCTTTTAACCCTTTAAGGTCTACATTGTACTTGTCAAATCTTCCCATCGCTACTATAAAATCATCACTATCAACAAAATAACTTAAAAAAGCAGTGCCTATTATTCGTACTACCCGATTTTAGGACACAAAGATAGTAATAAAATTCTTTAGAAACACCTAATTTAGAAGAAAATATTACTTTTTTAGCTCCAAACGGAAGGTCGTACCCTTGCCTGGGGCTGAGTTCTTGACAAATATCCTACCTTTATGATACTGATCCATTATTCTCTTGGCAAGAGAAAGACCCAATCCCCAGCCACGTTTCTTTGTAGTATAACCTGGCTCGAATATTCTCTTATGGCACGATTTAGCAATACCTTTTCCCGTGTCCGCGATATCCACAAAGGCCCTGTCACTATCTTGCGAGACGGTAATAGTTATCTGTCCGGCACCATTCATTGCATCCACCGCGTTCTTACACACGTTCTCCACCACCCACTCGATGAGCGGAGCATTCATACGTACCAGAATAGGACGTTTAGGGAACACCACATCATACTTCACCTGTGCCGGACTACGGCGTTTCACATACTCAACAGCACGCTCCACCACATCAATGATATCCTCTGCTGTAGCCTCCGGCTTTGACCCGATCTTCGAGAACCTCTCTGCAACTCTTTGCAGACGCGCAACATCGTGCTCCATCTCAGGCAACAGTTCATCACCCGGATATTTTTCCTTCAACACCTCGGTCCACGCCATCAAAGACGAGATTGGTGTTCCAAGCTGATGCGCAGTCTCCTTGGAGAGGCCCACCCACACCCTATTCTGCTCCGCACGCTTGGAGCTGAGAATAGCCACAAAACAGACAAGGAAAAAGAGCAACACCACCAACAGCTGCACATAAGGATAGTAAGAGAGCTGCTGCAGAAGAACTGAATCATCATAGCAAACCTCAAAATACTCCTCCTCCCCTGTGTCTATGCGAATAATATGGTCATCTGCGCGCATCTGCGCCACTCTTGTCATCAGCACAGTGAGAGAATCCTGTCCTTCAGGAATTTCAATATTACGGCTATTGTTTATCGCCCCTTTACTGTCGACTACCACAACCGGTATTATATCATTGCCACTAAGCACAGCAAGCACCAAGTTCAGGTCAGTTTTATCGTCTGCACTATTGAGAGAGCGCATAGCTTCTGCCCACACCTGCATTTTGTTCAGTTCCTCCTTCTTGAGTTCCGATGTAAGTGCATTGGAAACATACAACGATCCTACTGCTATTATTGATGCAAACACAATCAGCAGATATTTAATATTCTTGAAATTCTTATACCATTGCATCACGACATTCAATTTAGTCTTGAATATAAACGGAAAAAAGAGAAGAATATTATAAAAGCATTGAAATAAAGCTAATGGAAGAATGGACGGCGCACGGGAGCTCCGGGGCTTTAGCGTCAACAAGGTCCTTAAAGTCTTTAGGGTCGCACGCCATAAATAAAAAAACATGCAGCCACGCTTTTTATACCCCTCACCGCCTTGCGGAGCTCCCCTAAAGAAATTCAGGGGAGCACTTGAATTGGTCTAAATTCCAAATTCGGTAATAAACATGCAGCCTCGCTAAATTTTCTACTGGGACATCTTCGCAGTACCATCGGCCCGAACAGACAAGGGGGATTAAAAGGGTTCACCTGCAAACTATAGGGGGAATATCTTTTTAACATAGACAAAACATTAAACAATCTATTATATTCTTTTATACAACTTACCCTTAATCTGTTGTCATATATTTTTCCTGCTGTCGCTCTATCATGTCCTTTTGGCGCCCAAAAGGACCAAAAAGCCCGGCACACGGAAAAATC
>CALCEC010000043.1 GCA_937900095.1 uncultured Bacteroidales bacterium
GAATCTCAAAACGAATGCGCTGAAGCCAAGCATATAAAAATACAGGACTTTTCATACCTTACGACATTTCATTGCAATAGTATTTTCGCTCTGTTACTCTCTTTTCCTAAATCACTCAACTTTTTGCTTAGCACCCAGACTTTGCCGGTGAGCCACTATTTCGCCCTAAAAGCACCTGATACCAAACAAAAAAAGGTGACGCACAAAGCATCACCTTTTCTATAATGTTTCAAGACTCTGTCTTACTCAGCAGCAGCCTCAGCAACAACTGCGAAAGGAACCTTTACAGAAACCTCCTTGTGCAATTTGATTGTTGCGCTGTAAGAACCGACCTCCTTTGCTGCCTCTGCAACAATGATCTTGCGGTCGATCTCGAAGCCAAGCTTTGCAAGCTCCTCAGCAACCTGAGCAGCACCAACTGAACCGTAAACGGCACCAGCCTCGCTGACCTTAGCTGCAATTGTCAAAGATACGGTCTCCAACTTCTTCGCAAGCTCCTCAGCATCGGCCTTGATCTTGGCGAGCTTGTGGGCACGCTGCTTCAAGTTCTCAGCGAGCACCTTCTTTGCAGACTCTGTAGCGATGACAGCCTTGCCTGTTGGAATCAAATAATTACGGCCATAACCGTCCTTTACCTTAACGATATCGTCTTTGTAACCCAAGTTGATTACATCTTCTTTCAATATAAGCTCCATAATTATTCCTCCTATTATTTCATCATGTCAGTAACAAAAGGCAGCAAAGCCAAGTGGCGTGCACGCTTAACAGCCTGAGCAATACGGCGCTGGAACTTCAATGAAGTACCGGTGATGCGACGGGGCAAAAGCTTACCCTGCTCGTTCAAGAACTTCTTCAAGAATTCGGGATCCTTGTAATCGATATACTTGATACCGTTCTTTTTGAAACGGCAATATTTCTTCTTCTTGACATCAACTGTAGGAGGTGTCAAATATCTGATTTCTGAAGGTGTCTGTGCCATAATTAATTCTCCTTATTACCTTTTAAATTTCTTCTCTTGGCAGCATACTCAGCAGCATACTTGTCCAACTTAACAACCAAAGAGCGAATAACGCGCTCGTCGCGACGATACTGCAACTCCAACTTTGAGATTACCTTAGGCTCTGCATTGAACTCGAACATTACATAAAAGCCTGTTGTTTTCTTCTGGATGGGGTAAGCAAGTTTCTTGAGACCCCAGTTCTCCTCATTGACAATCTCAGCACCTTCAGCAGTGAGAATGCCCTTGAACTTCTCTACCGCTTCCTTCATCTGAGCATCAGACAAAACGGGAGTTAAAATGAAAACGGTTTCGTATTGATTCATTTTTAATTAATAAATTGGTTAAACATTCGTTTATTTAAACGCGGGTGCAAAGATAAGCATAATTTTTGAAATACCAAAGTTTTACAATGTGCTTTTTAAAAACAGCCGCTCCAAACGGCAACAAGGCACCATTTCACATAGCAGGAAAAGGGCTCACAACATAATTGCAAAAGGCCGTACACTCCACAAAGGGCATTTTAAGAAAAGAAATAAGCAAAAAGACAGATTTTTTACTGAAAAAATTTCGTTCTCTAAATATTTATATGTTTCTTTGCAGTTAGAAAATAAACAAAAAACAACATATAACTATGGGAAAGAATATTCAATATTCAGGTTTGGCTCTGATTATCATTGCAGCCGCAGTGCTAATCGCAAGCTACTTCTGCGGTTGGAACAACATCAACGCAGTTAACTTCGGCGCATTCGGTCTGATGATTGTAGGTCTTATCGTCTACATCGTCGGTGGCAAGAAGAATCTTGCAGAATAATCAGATGGACAGTAGAAGAATAAAACGGGCGCCTTTGGACGCCCGTTTTATTGTACATTATCATTACCGGACAATCAAGGTACCCAATCATCACATGCATATACACAACAAAAAGGAGCGAAAGCGCTCCTTTTTGTTGTGTATATAAAGCAATCATCCCTCAACCTCCGGCGCAATAAGTTTATAACCCTTGCCGTGGATATTGATAATCTCTATTGAGTCATCAGCCTTCAAGTGCTTGCGTAGCTTGGTGATGTAAACGTCCATACTACGGGCATTGAAATAGTTATCATCGGTCCAAACAGTCTTGAGAGCGAAATCACGCTGCAAGATCTCGTTGGCATGAGCGCACAAAAGACTCAACAGCTCCGATTCCTTGGTTGTCAACTTTGTCTGTTGGTCACCAATAGACAGAATCTGCTTCTTTGTATCGAACTGGAAACGACCGATCTTGTACAAGGCATTCTCCTTGTTTTTCTTGCCGCACACACGACGTAACACAGTCTCGATTCTCACAACAAGCACCTCCATGCTGAATGGTTTGGTTATATAATCATCGGCACCTTTCTTGAACCCCTCAAGCACATCCTCGTTCAAGGTCTTTGCAGTAAGGAATATGATTGGAATATCGGCATTAACGGCACGAATCTCCTGGGCCAATGTAAAGCCATCCTTGATAGGCATCATAACATCAAGCACGCATATATCGAATTTTCCTTTCAGGAATGCCTTGTAACCGGCATCACCATCGGGACAAAGTTCAGCATAATAACCTTTAGCCTGAAGATATTCACGCAGAAGCATTCCCAGGTTTTCGTCATCCTCGCACAATAAAATTCTCTGTTTTTCTTCCATAATCATTTATTTTAAAGGTAATACAATCACAAATGTAGTTCCCACCCCCGGCTCGCTTTCAGCACGGATGCTTCCTTTATGAGCCAATACAATCTGCTTTACATATGCAAGACCCAAACCAAAACCTTTCACATCGTGTACATTGCCGGTATTCACTCGGTAGAACCTATCGAAAATCTTCTTCAGGTGCTCTTTTTTTATACCTACACCATTGTCCTTGATGGAGAGCATAAACTTACCTCCTGCATTCCATGTGCGCACCGCAAGATTAAGGGGCACATCAGGACGTTTATACTTCATTGCGTTATCCATGAGATTGAAAATCACATTGGTAAAATGCATTTCATCAACATAGATAAATGGATCGGAAGCATCAAGTTCCAATTCAATACATCCTCCGTTCTGCTCCACCTTGACAGCGAATGTATTTGCAATACCCAGAACAAGCTCATTACCGTCAAGCTCCTTCATCTTAAGAGCTGCATTATCCTTGTCATCAAACATAGACATCTGCAAAACCTTATCGACCTGGAAACGCATTCGTTTGGTCTCACTCGTTATGACACCTGAAAGCTTGCTGAACATCTCGGGAGACTTAGCCACCGACTGGTCCTGCAACATCTGCGCCGCAAGGGATATTGTGGATATCGGCGTCTTGAACTCATGCGTCATATTGTTTATGAAGTCATTCTTCATTTCGGTTATCTTCTTATGCCTTATCGCCATATACAATGTTATCACAAAAGTTATTAACATAACCAAAGTGAACAATAGGGAAGGTATCATAAATTTAACCGAAGCATAAATATAATTGTTCAAATATGACGAAGGGAAGCTCACTTCCAATGTTGAGAAGCGATTAAATACATCGTTTGCGAACAAGGCTTCACGATAGACCTGACCAGACTCGCTGCCTTCGAAACCCTCGCTGCGGAAAAGCACCTCACCGGAATGATCCACAACCCCGAACTGGAAAGGCAACACAATACCGTTACTGGCAAACTCTGATTTCAGGTTCTTATACAACGCATCGACATCAATCCTTGTCTTGAGTGGTTTTCCGCCTGCATTCATTATTATATCATATATAACCCTGTCGAAAAGGTTACGCTGATATCTGTATTTCATTTTGATGATATCCTGCGAGAGTTTGTTCACTCCCTGCACCGACATATCCCTTTGATCACCGAACTTGCGACCGACATCGGCAACAGCCGAAGGCTTGTTGTCTATAAGCCTGAATTCAAAGAATGTATAGAAATCACCGGCCTTACCTACCACAGCCTGCTGACGGTAGAGCATCTTCTCATCAAGCAAGCGACCGAAGTCAATATCGCGTTGCAACTCATCAGAGAGGTACTTGCGCATCTCATTAATTTCAAGATTGTATGCCACAGAATGAAGACTGCGACGTACACCCTCTTCAAAATGGTCCTTGCGCATCTTGACCATTGTCTCAATGTATGACAACTGCAGAAATAGCAATGCCACACAACAAACAGCCATAATAAGCCCTACAATCCAAATCGTAAACTTCTTCATAAAGCAAATATAAAGACAACATCTATAGGATGTATAACAATTATTTAAAATTATTGTTTTTTTCTTTTTAATTAACACTCATAAAATTTATACTTACGATTTAAGCAAGTATATTTTTGCCACAAACATTATTTTAGCAAAAACAGGAAGGTATTTAACAAAAAAAGGTGGAGAGACAACTCTCCACCTTTCCGATATATAGAAGTTATTATTCCTCGTCCTTGACAGCCAACTCTTCAACAAGCTTGTTCTGTACATCGCCAGGAACCAACTCGTATGTAGAAGGAGACATGATGAACGATGCACGACCGCCTGTGAGTGAGCTCAATGTGGTTGAGTAAGAAGCCATCTCCTTCAAAGGAACCTTTGCCGAGAGTTTCTCATAACCGTTCTCGCTCTCCATACCCATGATCATACCGCGACGCCCCTGGATATCACTCATGACATCACCCATCTTGTCAGACGGAACGAATACCTCAACATCATAAACAGGCTCAAGAATCTTTGGACCTGCCTCACGGAACGCTGCGCTGAAGGCATTACGTCCGGCAAGCATGAATGAAAGCTCGTTTGAGTCAACCGGGTGCATCTTACCGTCGTAAACGATAACGCGGACATCACGTGCATAAGAACCTGTCAGAGGACCACGCTCCATGCGCTCCATAACACCCTTGAGGATAGCAGGCATAAAACGTGCATCGATGCTACCGCCTACAATGCTGTTCACGAATACGAGCTTACCGCCCCACTCCAAAGCAACCTCCTCGGTACCCTTGGCGTTGATCTTGAACTCCTGATTGCCGAAACGGTAAACCTCCTGCAGCGGCTTGCCCTCCTCATATGGCTCAACAATCATGTGAACCTCACCGAACTGACCTGCACCACCAGACTGCTTCTTGTGACGATAGTCGGCACGGGCAGCCTTTGTAATTGTCTCGCGATAAGGTATCTTCGGTTCCTCATACTTAACCTGAATCTTCTCGACATTCTCAAGACGCCATTTGAGTGTACGCAAGTGGAACTCACCCTGACCGGAAACGATTGTCTGACGGAGCTCTTTAGACTGCTCGATTCGCCATGTAGGATCCTCCTCGTGCATACGGTTGAGAATCTGCATCATCTTCTCGATTTCAGACTCATTTGCAGGTTTGATGGCGCGTGAATATTTTGAAGCCGGATACTTCACAAGAGCAAACCTGTTGTTTGCATCCTTGGCGTTGAGAGTATTACCGATCTTGATATCCTTCAGTTTCACTGTACAACCGAGGTCACCGGCCTTGAGTTCCTCAACAGCCACACGGTTTGCACCTGCACTGCAGAACAACTGCGCGATACGCTCTTTTGAGCCGCGGTCTACATTCAGAAGGTCGTCACCGGCCTTGAGTGTACCGCTCATCACCTTGAAGTAGTTGACCTCACCGATGTGTGGCTCAACAGATGTCTTGTAGAAGAAGATAGAAGTTGGAGCCTCACTGTCATAAGGAACAGTCTCGCCATCAGCATTCACCGGCTGAGGCATATCTGTAATCTCAGGAGCCACGTTTGCAAGGAACTCGAGCAGACGGCTCACTGCAACGTCTGTAGATGCAGAACAGCAGAGTACAGGATAAACACTGTCGGTAGAAAGACCCAAACGTGCACCCATACGGATTTCGTCTGTTGTCAACTCCTCAGACTCGAAGAACTTGTCCATAAGGCCCTCTTCATTCTCGGCAGCCTTCTCAACCAGCTCCATGTGAAGAGCCTTAGCTTTCTCAAGCTCACCGGCAGGGATATCCTCCACGATAGGAGCCTTGCCCTCACCCACGAATGTGAGCTTCTTCATCAACAACACGTCGATGATTGTACTGAAGCCGGGACCTGCATTCAAAGGATACTGCACGGGAACAACCTTTGAGCCATAGATTGACTGCAACTGCTCGATGATTGTATCATAGTCACACTTCTCGTTGTCAACCTGGTTAACCACGAACATCATCGGCTTCTTCATCTTTCTGATGTAACGGTAGCAGTTCTGTGTACCTACCTCAACACCATACTGGCCGTTGATGACCATCATTGCAAGGTCGGCAACAGTCATCGCGCTCACCATACTTCCTGCAAAGTCATCGGCGCCCGGACAGTCGATAAGGTTCAGTTTCTTGCCAGCCTGCTCAACCTGGAATACAGTTGAAAACACCGAATAGCCATACTCCTGCTCAACGGGGAAGTAGTCGCTAACGGTGTTCTTAGCCTCGATTGTACCTCTACGTTTGATGATTCCACCCTCAAAGAGCATAGCCTCTGTGAGAGTGGTTTTTCCAGAGCCGGAACATCCTACAATTGCAATGTTTTTGATTTCGTTAGTCTGATAAGTTTTCATACTATTTTTGTTTTAAGCCAAAGGAGATCTGGTGAAACCGGTGAGCTTCCTTCATTTTCGAGCGCACTTTACCGGCGAGCCAGGCTCCCTTGTTCGGTTAGTTAGTTATTTTTTCAAATGAGGTGGCAATATAGGAATTTTTCTAAAGAAAAGCAAACAGAAAGCCAATGTTTTTTAGAATAAAAATAAAAAAAGCTATCTTCGCGTTATAAAAGAACAAACAAGAATGGCGGGAATATATATACACATACCTTTCTGCAAGCAACGCTGCCGTTACTGCGCATTCTATTCTTCTACCTTATATAATATAAGGGAAGCCTATGTCGATGCACTTTGCAAGGAACTGCTTATGCGCAAGGAGTACATAGCCGGTGAGATAGTCGGCACAATATATCTTGGAGGAGGCACCCCATCGACCCTCACCATGGAGCAACTGAAACGGATTTGCGACACTATATACAACAATTACCCGGTGACAGATGCACCAGAAGTTACGATAGAATGCAACCCTGACGACCTCACCCCAGATTTTCTTGAACAGTTGAAAGAATTACCGTTCAACAGGATAAGCATGGGCATTCAAAGTTTCAACGACGCCCAGCTAAAACGTCTCGGACGCAGACACACAGCAGAAGCAGCCCGGCAAGCAGTCGCCAACACCCGCGCTGCAGGCTATAGCAACATAAGCATCGACCTGATGTTCGCACTGCCCGGGTCAAGCAGAGCCGAATGGCAGGAGACGCTTGACACGGCAATTGCATTGCGACCCGAACACCTTTCGGCCTACAACCTTATGTATGAAGAGGGCACGCCACTCTACCGTGATCTGGAAGAAGGCAAGGTAACAGAATTGAGCGAAGAAGAGAACCTTGAGCAGTTCTGCATGCTCATCGACAGCATGAGAGCAGCCGGCTACCGCCACTACGAGATCTCCAACTTCGCTCTACCCGGCCGTGAGAGCCGGCACAACAGCAGCTATTGGAACGATACGCCATACATAGGATGCGGAGCATCGGCACACTCCTATAACGGCTCATCGCGCCAATGGAACATAGCCGACATAAAAGAATATATAAAAGGAGTGGAAAATGGCACACTCAACTTTGAGGTTGAGCACCTGAACGAAGAAGAGCGATACAACGACGCCATACTTACACGTCTGCGAACTGCCGACGGTCTGCCACTCGCCTGGATGAGAGAGAAGTTCAGCGACAGGCTCAACACATATATGTTACACGCCGCCAAGAAAGAGATTGCCCTTGGCAACCTGAAAGAGACGAACGGACACCTTTCACTCACCGAAAAAGGCATTTTTATCAGCGATGCGGTAATAAGGGAGCTGATATATGTATAACAACAGAGCAACCCATGCCCACAAAAGCAAGGGTTGCCCACATTTACATTCTATATCTTGTCTCCCAAATAACTCCTCAATGCCCGCACATACTCCTCAAAAGCAGAAATACCTTCGGGGGTTATCGAACACGTAGTACGGGGCATCTTGCCCTTGAAGCCTTTTTCCACCTTAACATAACCGGCTTTCTGTAATTTATCCAACTGTACACTCAGATTACCGGCTGTCGCTTTCGTCTGTTCCTTAATATAGACAAAATCAGCACTCTCCACACTTATCAGCAGGGAGACGACCGCAAGGCGTAGCTCGGAGTGCAATAAAGGATTCAGTTCTTTAAACATTTTTTCTTGTAATTGAGTATGTGCCCCGAAACAACAAGCAACAGGAACATTATCACTGCAAAGATAATACATTCTACCAAATAGCGCTCCTTTCCGCCAAACTGTTCAATGGTAAACAGGCGCGAAAGCAGCAGCCTTACAACAGAAAACAGCAACGATGAGAATATTGCGGCATAGCCGATACACTTCACAGTCTTATCCTTTACAACAGCGGCAGTAGTTGCAGTGCCAACTCCTATGAGCATTATCACAGTGGGGAACACAAAGACACCCGTGAAAGGCAACAGAAAAGCCGCCACACCAATTGCACACCATAAGGCATTTATACAGCGGTCGATGTAATTGGTTACCATTTTCTCTTGCTTATTGAACAGCATCATCAGCAACCACCCTACAACGGGAATCGCAAACCACCCCCACAGATAAGGATAGAAATCCTCAGCACAGGCAACAACAATCACCTGACAGATTGAGACAGCCACAGTCGTGTACCCCCATATAAGGAAAGGCGTTCCGAGATTCTTTGTCATTCGCGCACGCGAATCGTTAATCATTGAGGTTATGAGCTCCAGGCTCTCAGCCTCATCCATTCTTTTTTCATTCATAATAAACTTCTTTTTATTGTTTGCAATACGGATATCCGCCACAAATATAAAGTAGTTTATTTTATAAACCAAATAAAGATAATCATATTTTTGAGAAAATTCCAATAAAGAAAGATAAGTATAAAAAACGGAGCGCCGGAATCCGGCGCTCCATAAAGATCTTGTATATGTACAAATTACATCAAGCTGTTAGCAAGTGCGAGAATCTCCTCACCGATTGCATCGGCAGCCTCCTGTGTGGGGCCCTCTGAATAGATGCGGATGATTGGCTCGGTGTTGCTCTTGCGCAAGTGTACCCATGTCTCGGGGAAATCGAGCTTTACACCGTCAACAGTGTTTATCTCTGCCTTGCCTGCATATGTAGCCTTGATCTTCTCGAGGATAGCGTCAACGTCGCAACCCGGCTTGAGGTCGATGCGGTTCTTGCCCATGAAGTAAGCAGGATATGTAGCGCGGAGCTCGCTTACAGTCTTCTTCTCGTGAGCGAGGTGGCTCAAGAAGAGGCAGATACCTACCAATGCGTCGCGACCTGCGTGGCAAGCAGGATAGATGACACCACCGTTACCCTCACCTCCGATAACTGCGTTTGTCTCGCGCATCTTTGTAACAACGTTAACCTCACCTACAGCAGAAGCTGTATATGTGCAGCCGTGAGCGTTTGTAACGTCACGCAATGCACGCGTTGAACTGAGGTTCGAAACTGTGTTACCCGGAGTGTGTTTGAGAACATAGTCAGCAACGGTTACAAGAGTATACTCCTCACCGTACATCTCACCGTTCTCGCAGATGATAGCCAAACGGTCAACATCGGGGTCAACAACGAAAGCAACATCATTTCCACCCTTCGCCATAAGACCCATAATATCACCGAGGTTCTTTGCAAGAGGCTCGGGGTTATGCTGGAAGTCACCTGTAGGCTCGCAATAGAGCTTGTCTACCTTTGTGATGCCGAGTTTCTCGAACAGTTTAGGAAGGATAACACCACCTACAGAGTTCACGCAGTCGATAGCCACCTTGAAGCCGGCAGCCTTGATAGCCTCGACATCAACGAGAGGCAATGCGAGAACTGCATCAATGTGTTTGTCATCGTAAGACTCGTCAAGACGGTATTTACCGAGTGTCTCAACATCAGCATAGTCGAACTCCTCGGCAGCAGCAATGCGCAGAACCTCCTGCCCCTCGGCAGCATTGAGGAACTCACCCTTCTCGTTAAGGAGCTTGAGGGCATTCCACTGACGTGGGTTGTGGCTCGCTGTGAGGATAATACCGCCACAAGCATCTTCCATAGTAACAGCAACTTCTGTTGTAGGAGTTGAAGCCAGACCTATGTCAACTACATCAAAGCCCATACCCATGAGAGTACCGCACACAATCTTGTTGACCATAGAGCCGGAAAGACGTGCATCACGGCCTACCACAATCTTATTGCTAGTCTTTGTGGTTGTCTTGCGGATGAGCGCAGCATAAGCAGATGTCAACTTCACTACATCGAGAGGTGTCAGACCTTCATCTGCTCTACCACCGATAGTACCTCTGATTCCAGAAATAGATTTGATAAGTGTCATATTTGTTAGTTTTATAATGGATATTATTCAGAAGTAGTTCATCACGTTTATTCTTCACCAAAATCATAAAGATTCTCAGGCTGGAAAGTGATGCTGTACAGGCAAGGATAGACATATGTCGTTGCCGTGACAGTTCCTTTTGAATGGGGAACGATAAGATTCACCTTTGCAAGGTTGCCCTGCATACGTGTAAAATAGAGGTAGTTCAACGGAGTGAGCCAACCGGTGGGGACTGCGTTGCCATATATGCTAGCCATCATTCCCGATGTGAATGTTGCCGAATAGTTGCCGTTCTTGTTGGTTACACGCATCTCGTCTGCCTCACTCATGTAACTATTTGTTGAAATGGTATCGCCCTCTATTATATTATATTCATAGTAACGTACAAGCATGTTGCGTGTGTCACCGTCGGCAATCCTTCTGGCATCGGATGCAGCCTTGGGATTGTTCACAATCTGCATATACACATCGTCTATCTCAACGAACTCATTCTTTGCTACATCTGTCGTCGAGTCGTTGGCAACGAACTCTGCATAAGAGATAATCTTTATACCTTTTTCTTTGACGAAATTGTTTACAGCATCACGTTCCTTCTCCTTCATCTCGGAATAAGTAACGGTATCATCACACGCCACGAACAACAGCGCCAACAGCGGAAGAACAAAAATATATCTCAAAACGTTTATCCTCATATTCATCCAAAAACTACAGTAAAATCATTTTAAAACTCTCAAAATTACAACTTTTTGCGAAGATACAAAAACAAAAGGGAAAAAACCGTTTCAGCATATATAAATAATCATAAAATCACTCCGTGAGTTCCTTTTTGTATTTCTGTAACGCCGTTCTGAAAAGTTCAACAGCGGCATCCATTGTACAATGGAGTTCACCGCCCGAAGCATTCTTATGCCCGCCACCATTGAAAAACTCTGCTGCCACAGCATTGCAAGGAAAATCATCCACACTGCGCAACGAGACATTGATTTTGCCGGGAACCTCTTCACGGAAGAAGCAGGAGAAACGCACCCCTTTCATCTGCAATGCCTGATTGACAAGCCCCTCTGTATCGCCTTTCTGCGCATAGAAACGCATAAGTTCCTGATGCGAAAGAGTGATGAGCGCCGCATTGTACTTGCCGAAGTATTTGAGCTTATCATAAAGCACATAACCCATGAGGCGCATACGTGAGAGTGAATGATTGTAGAACACCTTACGGTATATAAGGTCCTTGTCAATGCCTTTCTCAAGCAGATGCGCTATAATGATATATATATCCTTGCGCGTCGAAGCATATGCAAATGCACCTGTATCGGTCATCATGCCGGTATATATTGCCTGCGCCATTTCGTATAAAACGGCATCAGTGCCGGAGAGCCTGCCAATTACCCGGAATACGAGCTCCGCTGTCGAACAAGCCTCGGGATGCGAGATTGATACAGAGAACTCCTGCGACGGCTGCGGATGATGGTCTATCAGCACCTTGGGCGCATCAAGAGCCGCTACCACCTCACCGGCATCACCTATGCGGGAGAGGAGGTTGAAGTCGAGGCAGAAGAATGCATCGGCAGCCTCAAAGGCCGCTTTCGAATTTTCAGTGTCGGTATCATAGAAAAGCACTTCATCGGCCGACGGCAACCACGACAAGAACTCCGGGAAACGGTTCGGGAGTACAACAACCACCTCCTTGCCACGGCTGCGCAGATAGAGCATCAGCGCAATGGAAGAGCCCACTGCATCGCCATCAGGATTTTTGTGGGAGAGCACGACAAAGCGGTTGCCGCTCTCAATTATGGAAGCCACCGCATCAATATTTTCCTGCAATATCAGATTATCAAGCATATTACCAAGTTTACATTTACTACCGTAATTAATCATCTTAATGAAGCAAAATTACAAACAAACGGGCAAAGCACATAAAAGCTTGCCAAATATTTTCAGAAGCTCTTATTTTCCCCTCATAGGTACAAGGCTGAAACTGTCACCATGCGACACCACTTTCATCGCTCCGGCCGACGATATATCTACCGGTTGCAACCCCAACGCAGCACATTCGCGCAATATTCGGCCACGGCTGTTGGCATACAACGATGCATCGAGCACAAGGCACCCCGTGGGGTAGACCTCGGCAAGTTCCGACATAGGCCCCAAGAAGCCACGGCACAGAATGACAATATCGGCAGGCTCAACATAGATATTAGCTCTCCAATGCTCATTATCCACCATTCGCACCTTCAGACCGTCAAAGGAAAGAAGTCCGTCATGCAGCTGCACAAGAGAATCGGCATAGGCCTCGCTTACCCATACAGGCTCATCCAGTTTCTCGCGTTTGATGAATGGAGAAGAGACATACTCATACTCTGCATCAAGCTGCGGCACTGTAGAGACAAGATAGTTACGGTCACCACAGACAGCATGAAGAAGAGGATTCTTACCGTTATTGTAGACAATAAGAGAAGCACACTCTTCTTTAATCGGGGCTGTAAAACACAGAAATATCAAAGAGAGTACCGCAAAGCTGCCCGATAACACAAGCAAGCATCGGCGCTTGTTCACAAGACTATAAGCCAACATAAAGAGCAACAGCGCCACACAGCACGCCCCTACAGCGCCTATGGGCGGAAGCGCCAACGAAGCGCCGGGAAGAGAGGCAATCCAGGCGACACACCCGTTCATTGCTGCCACCACAAGCTTGAGCAGCACAGCCACCGCCTGCTGCAGGAACGGGACAAAGGCAAGAGCCCACACAACCACGGCAAGCGTCATCAGCAGAAATGCCAACGGCACAACGACAAAGTTTGTAAGCACGAAATATACAGGGAACACTCCGAAACTGTACCAAACAAAAGGCAGCGTACCCAGCTGGGCTGCAACGGTGAGCAGGAGAAGATTCAACAGGTAACGGGACACCGCACCGCGTTCCTGAACCCGCAGCGCACTCTGCAAAGGAGGCAACAGAAGCAGAATTGAGAGCACTGCCGCAAAGGAGAGTTGGAAGCTCAAATCAAAAAGAAGATGCGGCGAGAAGAGCAGCATCACTATCGCCGCAAAGGAGAGCGAGCTCACTGCAGAAGAGTCCTGACGCAGGCAACGCCCAACGGACATCAGTGTAAAGAGTATTGCCGCACGGACAATAGAGGGCGAGAGTCCTGCCACAAAAGCGAAGGCCCACAGCAGGAGCACCACAAGCAGTTCCCTGACGAGCAACAGTATGCGGTTTGTCCCGCGCAAGGGCAACAGCGTTATAAGCAGCAGATAGAACACGCCCAAATGCATTCCCGAGAGAGCAAGGATGTGGCTTGCTCCGGCAACAGAATAGTTCTCTTTGAGTTCTTTGGGGAAGTCGCGTTTCTCGCCCAAA
Source organism: uncultured Bacteroidales bacterium (assembly GCA_937900095.1). GTDB lineage: Bacteria > Bacteroidota > Bacteroidia > Bacteroidales > Bacteroidaceae > HGM04593. Next base: position 13,794 of record CALCEC010000043.1, read on the forward strand.
GTGAGTGCAGACAGAAGCGCCACTTCCTCATCTTCGAACGAGAATGAACGGTACATGCCCACCACCCTATCACGCGCATTTATGGCACGCATAAAAAGCGAAGGCTCACCCTCCCCTGCATACTCCCAGGCATCGCGGCCTACAAATGCATAGCCAGAGACTCCTTTTATATAATAATATCTCTCTACATCAAATTCAGCAGGATTGCCGGCATTTATAAAAGGCCGCATTTTCACATCGATAAGAACCTTACTGCCGGCATGCAACTGTTCTGCTTCTACAGAACGGGGGAAATAGAGATACGCACGTCCTCTGTTGCGCACACCCTCCGCTGCAGAAGAGTCACAAGATTCCACGTCGGCAAGAGCCTTCATGGTAGCGGCCCCCTCAACAGGTTCTTCAATAAGCTGCGCACTGTAACGGCACTTCCCGACGCTCCATTGCGGAGCCTTGGCAGCCTCTTCCTGTTCCTCGACAAACAGACCGGCTGCGAACATGAACAGACAAGCAGCCGCCCCGAACAGCCAACGCGGCGAGTCGCGGTGCAGCCCCAGCAGGAGCATCACCACCGAGAACATGGACAAAAAGAGTATATGCGGCACCTCGATGCCGCAATACCAACCGACGGCTATACCGGCTATGAGCGGAATAGCCAACCTGAAAAGAGGGTTCTTCCTTAAAAAAGATGTGACAACCACAATATACCCACGGGATTACAGGGCACGCAGAGCAGAAATGACAGCATGCGGGTCGGCATCCTTGAACACAGCATTACCCGCAACAAGTGCGTCGGAGCCTGCCTCGGCAAGCAACTTGCCTGTATTCACGTTGACGCCACCGTCTACCTCAATGATAGCCTTTGAACCGGTAGAGTCGATAAGCTCGCGCAGTTCCTTTACCTTGTTCACCGTATGCGGGATGAATTTCTGACCGCCGAAGCCTGGGTTCACGCTCATCAGAAGCACAAGGTCGAGTTCGCCTATGATATCCTTGAGCAGGCAAACAGGCGTAGAGGGATTGAGGGTGACACCCGCCATCATACCCGAATCCTTTATCTGGGTAACGGCACGGTGCAGATGGGTACAAGCCTCGTAGTGGATATTCATTATACGGGCATTGATATCCTTCATAGCAGGCAGATACTTCATAGGTTCAACCACCATAAGGTGCACATCGAGCGGCTTTTCGCAAAGCTCGGCCACATACTTGAGCACCGGGGGACCGAAAGAGAGGTTAGGGACGAACACGCCGTCCATAATGTCAATGTGGAGCCAATCGGCCTCACTACTGTTAATCATATTCAAATCCTCTTGCAGGTTGCCGAAGTTAGCCGACAACAGTGATGGAGAAACTATCTGTGCCATAATATTTTTTTAATTTACTTGCGAAGATAACACAAAGAGCGTGGAAAAACAATACCAAGAATGCAAAAAGTGACGGGCATACCAGCTGTTCCAATCAGTTACCTAAGAAATTGCCGTACGTATCGTAATAGCTGCGTATAACAGCACCATTCTCTTCTTCCGTCCCGCACACGAATATGCCCAAGTCATCAAGATAGGAAATACCATCATACATCACCTTTATAACCACATTGCCAGAGATGTCATAAACGCCATACATCCCTTCCTCATCCTCAACAAGAAAGAAATCCGGTGCAAAAAGCCTGATTTCATCATAATCACATTTCAACAACCGTTTTCCTTCCGCATCAAGAAGTCCAAACCTACAATCTTTGTAAACAACAAACATTCCGTTGCTACAGATGTCAATATCGTCATACATACACGGAACAATCGTCTTGCCGGTCACGTCAACAATGCCATACTTTTCTCTATGCCTACTCTCCTTACAGACCTCCAGCACACCCTTGCCTGTAATGTTGTTCGGATTCCAAATGCGAAGATAATGCACATCATCATATCTGCACGGAATGATTTCTTTGCCTCTCTTGTCAATACATCCCGACTTGTCATCAACATACACAACGGCAATCCCATCGACAAAGCCATCCACATCATCATACACAAAAGGAATGACCGCGTTGTTATCCTTGTCAATAAATCCCCATTTATAACCCACGCACACAGCCGCAAGCCCCTCTGAATACGCCTCGGCATCATCATACAGGAAAGGGATGACCTCCCTGCCGTCATTATTCAAGAAGCCCCACTTATCACTTGACTTCAACATCAACATACTATCTGAAACAGCTCTGCCGTCATCATATATACAAGGAACGACTTCTTTACCCGATTTGTCGACAAATCCACATTTGCCATTAAGTTTAACTTCTGCCAAGCCATACAAAAAATTCCCTATCCAATTATACCTGCCACACGGCACTACTTCATCGCCCTCCCTGTCTATCACTCCTACCCGTTCTGTTTCACCATCAACAATAGCTACACACGCAACACCGTCAATGATTGGACCGGCATAATCATATTTAAAAGGAACCACCTCTTTGCCTTGCATATCGATATAACCATATTTACCGGTTTCCAAGCTACCGGCCAAAGCCATACCATCCGAAAAAAACAGCTCGGTATTATATACACAAGCAATAATCTCCTTGCCTTCACCATTGACTGCGCCCCATTTCCCATTAAGACACACCGTAGCAAGGCCATCATTGAAGTTTAGGGAATAATCATATTTGCAGGGCACAACAACTTTTGCATCTTCATCAATAAATCCACGTTTACCATCAAGTTCAACCGAAGCAACCCCCTCATGAAAATCAAAGATATAATCATAGATACAGGGCAACACCTCAGCACCTCCTGCATCAATCAGCCCCCATTTCCCGGTTTCGGCATCAAGAACTTCTATATAAGGGTTGCTTTCATAATAATCGACCTTAAGATATTTCCTGGCAAGTTCCAACCGTTTCTCCAAAGGCAAATCCAGCAAAGGACTCTTTGCATTGGGATTGTACCGCCTGGTATAACTCGCAGCAGAACCACAAGCAACCGAGAACAAGCAGGCAACAAGCAGAAACAGACTGATTTTATTCACTTTCATAAACATCCTGTTTAACGCACCATTGCGAAGATAGCCCAAAAAGCGAGGAAATACAAGGTTTGTTGGTTTTATGCCATTTTTTTATTTATTTTGCAAATAGATGCAATAAAACAAACAAAACCAATAATATGAAAAGAAACATTTTATTATATGCGCTGCTGTTTTTGGCAGGCATATCGACAGCCATTGCACAGGAGAACATCTTTTCCGAATCGTTCAAAAAAGGCATCCCGGTACAGATAACCAATAACCGCGACAAGGGATATGCCATAAAGACAAGAGGACCACAGGAAGGATATCCGATGATTGCGATAGACCCGGGTGTTCCGCTTGAAAGCGGTAGCTACATAATATCCACAGCCATTGCCAGCGGCAAAAGCAATTACAAGGAAAATGAGATATGGTATCTTGTAGGCAACGCCGACGGATTCAAGTTATTCTACCACGAACTTGGCGAACGCTTCGCCGTTAACATCGGGAACAGCCAAAGCGGTGCCGCTGTCACTTTTGACAAGCCCGAAAACGCAACACTTCTCGTGCTCACACCGCAGGCTGACGGCAGTTATGCAATTTCTCCGGCCGACAACAAGGGATTAAGTTTCAACATGTTCGGCGGTGCAGGCCAAAACATCAAGCTCTACAGCAGCGAAGATGCCGGCAGCCACTGGAACATAACCCCCGTGGACATGACCAGACCTTTGACAATCGATTACGAGACACAGACCGAAGGCAGTTTTGACACAAACACACGCGTAGGCGATATTGACATCACCGTAAACGGCAACCGCAGCAGCATTACCCTTCAGGAGGGATTTGTGAGCATCCCTGCCGCCAAACATATCTGCTATCTTCCCAAGGGGGCAACGTTCAGCATAGCGACCGGCACGACATACCACGGATGGAAACTCGACATAAACGGCGGCAAGGAAGTTGCGGAACAGACATTGCCAGAAAATGGGATGGATGTCACCGTAAACATCACAGCCGACAAGGAGAACAAATACCAGTACCTTTTCTATTCACCCGACGAGAAGGGCATCCCTTACCGTATACCGGCAATAGTGACAACTGCCAACGGCTATGTATTTGCAATCAACGACTACCGCCCATGCGGTAATGACATAGGCTTTGGCGAGGTAGACCTTGTAATGCGCCATAGCACCAAGGGTGGCAGCGAGTGGGACGGTCATTCATGGAGCGAACCCGTAAAGATTGCCGACGGCATGGGCAAGGAAGCCGAGGAGATATGGCTTACAGGATTCGGCGACCCGGCTGTCGTTGCCGACCGCGAGCGCAACGAAATCCTTGTGATGAGCGTATGCGGCAACCGCGTATGCTGGCACGGCAACTATGGTGCAGGTACCCCCGACAACCCAGAGAACCCCAACCGCATGGCACGTCTGCGCATCAAGTACAACGAAGAGACCGGAGAGTGGGAAGCGAGCCAGCCAAAGGAGGTTACATACGAGATATACCCACTGTTCAAGGACAAGAACGGCAAGGCACATGTAGGTTCAATGTTCATCGGCGCCGGACGCATGGCACAGAGCAGAATGATAAAGGTGGGCGACTACTACCGTATCTATTGCGCGGTGTGGGCAGTTGAGACAGCCAGCTACCGTCACCACAACTATGCGCTCTACTCCGATGACTTCGGCGAGACATGGCATCTGCTCGGCGAGCTCGGCAATGACTTCAACGACAGTCCGGCACCTTACGGCAACGAGCCCAAATGTGAGGAGCTCCCTGACGGCAGCGTGCTGTTGAGCAGCCGCAAGGGACACGGACGTTATTTCAACGTATTCCACTACACCAATTTTGAAAAGGCCGAGGGTTATTGGGACGGTGCTGTAGCTACCGACGAGGTGGGTGACCTCAAGTTCGGCAGCAACGACACCAACGGCGAGCCGCTGCTCGTTGGCAACATATTGTTCCAGTCTGTCCCCACAGGCGACAGCCGTAGCAACGTAGCGATATTCTACAAGCCATTGAGCGATGACCCTGCCACATACACCCCGACAGAGCTTTCAAAAGGCTGGAAAAAGATTCCGGTATCGGACAGAGGCTCGGCATACTCTTCAATGTGTATCCTGCCCGACGGCAACATAGGTATATACTACGAGGAAGAGCCAGGCGGTTATTCAATGGTATATGTTCCTGTGAACATTGAAAAAGCGGTCGGCAAGATTACATACACAGAAAGGTTGTCCGACAAATGCGGCACCTGCGGTGACGGCAAATAGGAAGGCACTGCAACAGTAGAATAATGCCTTTGAGCAGAACAGTTTCGAGGCTGTGTCACAACAATGGCACAGCCCTGAATTTATATACTATAGACCCAAACGATAAGGCACTATGCCAGAGAAGTATTAAGGAAGAACATCTGCTGTATAAATTTTAGAGATCTCTCCTCATTTCAATCGTCGAGATGACAGGTCCGCGGTCAGCTTTCTTATTTTCATCTTATAGTATTGTCATTCTATATTTGCACTGTCATTGACTCGTTTTGCTTTTCGCAACCCAAACG
>CALCEC010000044.1 GCA_937900095.1 uncultured Bacteroidales bacterium
GTATAAGATGTTTCTAAAAATTCTGCCTGTATACACATCAGAATAAACGATAGAAATAGTACCGTACATATACAGCGAAATGTTTTTGCAATAAATTTCTTACGGTATACATACAGCAATATCACAATGGTTATGGTGAAATATGCATAAAAATAACGGAAGAAATCGGTATAATAGTTCTGATGTATCATTAGATTTTCATCCACATAAAATCCCATTTTGATAAACGGGCCTACCGATTCTAGAACTGCAAACAAAATACCCATGCCATAAACGGAAACATTATATATTCGCTCATATTTTCTGCTCATTTCCACAATATTCTTGATATATGTACAGAAACAAACATATGCCCAAATCAATGCCGTATAGTGCATCATTCGAAAAAGATACAGATATCCCACTGTACTTTCAGACAGATAATCAATCAATGTATGATATGTAATACTCGAAACTGCAGCAATCCCCACCAGCCGGCTTGCCAGACGAAACAGTTTCAGATTTTCTTTTTTTACCGTATAAGTAGAACGTAACAATGCATTGACGATAAAATACAACATCAATGCAATCATATCCCCCTCTACTACATAATTCTGTTCAAATAAAATATCATTCATTATACCGCATCAAAAGAGGCTGTATCCCACATGCAAGTGAAACAGCCTCTTTTCTGTTTGAAAGAGCCGGCAATGGATATCGGTAAAACAAAACAGGCTGCATCCCTGAGCGGGAGCAGCCTGCATTATCGTATAGTGTGTTATACTCTATTATGCACCGAAGTTGTCGTACATAATGCTCTCGGGCTCTACGCCGAGGCTGTCGAGCATCGAAACAACGGCCTTTGACATCGGGCCGGGACCACACATGTAGTACTCGATATCCTCAGGAGCGTCATGATCCTTGAGGTATGTCTCGTAGATTACCTGGTGTACGAAACCTGCTGTGTACTTCACGCCTGCTGCATCGGCTGCAGGATCGGGACGGTCAAGCGCAAGGTGGAATGTGAAGTTGGGGAAATCCTTCTCCAACTGCAGGAAGTCCTCGAGGTAGAATACCTCGTTGAGCGCACGGGCACCGTAGAAGTATGTCATAACGCGGTCGGTAGTCTTCAAGGTCTTTGTCATGTGCATGATCTGTGCACGCAGAGGAGCCATACCGGCACCACCACCTACCCACATCATCTCCTTCTTTGAGTCGAAGATCGGGTGGAAGTCTCCGTAAGGACCACTCATGATAACCTTGTCGCCCGGTTTGAGTGTGAAGATGTATGAAGATGCGATACCGCAAGGAACATCCATGAAGCCTGAACGGTCGGGCTTGAACGGAGGTGTAGCGATACGTACTGTCAACATGATGCGGTCACCCTCGGCTGGATAGTTGGCCATTGAGTAAGCACGGATTGTCTCCTCGGTATTCTTGCACTTGAGGCCAAGAAGACCGAACTTCTCCCATGCAGGCAGATACTCGTCACCGATAAGAGACTTGTCGATATCCTTGTCGTATGTCATGTCGTATGCAGGGATCTTGATCTGTGCGTAAGAGCCAGGAACAAAGTCCATGTGCTCGCCCGGAGGCAATGCAACGATAAACTCCTTGATGAAGGTAGCGACGTTCTTGTTGGAGATAACCTCGCACTCCCACTCCTTGACACCCATAACAGACTCGGGCACCTTGATTTCCATATCGTTCTTACACTTGACCTGACAACCCAGACGCCAGTGAGCCTGCTGCTCCTTGCGTGTGAAATGGCTGGTCTCTGAAGGGAGGATCTCGCCACCGCCCTCTATTACCTGGAGCTTGCACTGGCCACAAGAGCCCTTACCGCCACAAGCCGAAGGCAAGAAGATACCGTTCTCGGCAAGAGTACCGAGAAGCGCACCACCTGCAGCAACCTCAACCTCATTCTCACCGTTGATCTTAACCTTGATATTTCCGCCAGGCAAAAGAAAACGCTTCGCCAACAGAAGTATAATCACCAGCAAAAGGATGACTATAAGGAAGACAACTATACTTGATATAATCAACTGTGTATTCATATCCTTATATATTACATTTTAATACCAGAGAAGCACATAAACGCCATTGCCATAAGACCTACAGTGATGAAGGCGATACCAAGACCACGCAAGGGCTTAGGAACGTTGCAATACTCCATTTTCTCACGTATTGCCGCAAAGAGCACGATAGCGACCATCCAGCCAAGACCTGAACCGATAGCGAAAGCTACAGAGTCGGCAAAACAGGTGATAGCCTGGCTGTTGTCTGCCGGAAGACCGATTCTCTGCTGCATGAAGAGTGAACCACCCATGATGGCACAGTTCACGGCAATCAGCGGAAGGAATATACCGAGCTGGTTGTAAAGTGCCGGAGCGAAACGCTCGACAATCATCTCCACAAGCTGCACGATACCTGCGATGACAGCGATGAAGAGGATGAATGCAAGGAATGTAAGGTCAACGCCCTCTACTATCGCACCATTGGCAAGGACCTTTGTCTGCAACAGATAGTTGACAGGGAGTGTAATCACCTGCACAAAGACAACAGCGATACCGAGACCGATGGCAGTCTTTACGCTTTTAGATACAGCCAGGTATGAACACATACCCAAGAAGAAGGCGAATACCATATTGTCCACGAAAACAGAGCGGACAAGTAAACTGATGAAATGTTCCATAATTATTATTCTTTACCGTATCTAAAATTATTTTTCCTGTAAACTCTTGTCCTTTGCTCTCTGATACCAGATGATGCATGCAATGAGGATGAATGCAGCAGGAGTCATGAGCATAAGACCATTGTTAAGATAACCGCAATCATAAAGTCCGAGCTTCTCAACGATAGGATAGTTGAAAAGTGTTCCTGAACCGAACAACTCACGGAAGAATGCAACGATAACAAGAATCATCGCATAACCTACACCATTACCGACACCGTCAAGGAACGATGACCAAGGACCGTTCTGCATAGCAAAAGCCTCGAGACGTCCCATGAGGATACAGTTTGTAATGATAAGACCGATGTAAACCGAGAGCTGGACACTCACGTCATAAGCAAATGCTCTGAGGACCTCACTTACCAGTGTCACCAACGCTGCAACCACAACAAGCTGAACGATGATGCGGATACGCATAGGGATGGTGTTACGGATAAGGGAGATAATAACATTGGCCATAGCCACGATGATGGTCACTGAAAGACCCATAACGATGGCAGGCTCCAATTTGCTTGTAACAGCCAAAGCCGAACAGATACCGAGCACCTGAACTGTTACAGGATTCTCTTTGAACAGAGGTGTATTGAGCGCCTCTTTATTTTTCTTTGAAAAAAGTCCCATAATTATTCCTCCACTTATAATTGTGCAGCGTCGGTAGCTGCAGGTTCAACATTAGCATCTGTAGCGAAAGACTCGGCCGGCACCAGGACTGCTGCAGGAACTGTCTCTGTTTGGCTGTTCAGATACTTGTAATATGGTAAAAGCTTGAGTTTGAGCATGGCATCCACACCGCTACAGGTAATTGTAGCACCTGAAACGGCATCTACATGGAAATCGGTGTCAGTACTCTTCTTCATTACAGAAAGACCGACCTTGCCGTTCTCACCATACACTTTCTTGCCTGGGAAACGGCCCTGGAACTTGTCACCGGCAATTTCGGCACCAAGACCCGGAGTCTCGCTGGCGTGAGAGAAGTAAACGCCATAGATTGTGTTGCAGTCATCGTTGAGAGCAAGATAGCCCCAGATACCGCCCCAAAGTCCGTTACCGGTCATAGGAAGGATATACTTTGTCGCACCATCGATCTTCGCAATATAAAGAGGAAGGTTATCCTCGTTCACAGCGTCGTTGGCAACCTCGAAGCCGCCGTTCTCGGCAACCACATTACCCTGTGCATCAACGATTGGGTCTGCCACTATAAGTGCATCGTATGTCGCAGCCGCATCGGCAAGGTTTCTCTCATTGAGAGAAGCGAGGATCTGCTTCTTCTTGTCGAGCTCGACATTGGCGTCCTGCATTGGCTTGAGAGCCGATGATACACCGGCAAGCAAGAACGCTACAATAACAACCACTACTGCTGAATAGAGGACAGCATAAACATCGCTGTTTTTGTCAATGCCCTTCTTGGCCTCCTTAACGGCCTCGAATTCCGAAGCAGCGGCCTTACACAGAGGACACACACCGGGCGCCTCATTGCCTTCGTGCACGTATCCGCACACTTTGCATACATATTTCTTTGCTGCCATATCCTATTAGTTCTTTTTGGTTAGACGTTTTGCGCGGGCATTCACGTTTGACTGCACTACGCAATAATCGATAAATGGTGCCACAACGTTCATAAGAAGGATTGCAAGCATCATACCTTCGGGATAACCGGGGTTGAGTACACGGATAAGTATTGTCATTGCACCGATACCGAAACCGTAGATGTACTTGCCGACCTCGGTACGTGCCGATGTTACAGGGTCAGTAGCCATGAACACCGCACCGAAGCAGAAACCGCCGAGAAGCAAGTGCTGCCAGAAAGGCATAGCCTCGGGCAATCTGTCGGCAAACACGAAGAGCATCACGATACCACCCACGAATACGCTGAGCATGGTCTTCCAGCTTGCGACACCTGTCCAAAGGAGAAGGAGAGCACCGAGAGCAATAGCCACAACGCTTGTCTCACCTATTGAACCGGGCATAAAGCCGAAGAGCATGTCACATACCGAGAGCTGTGCACCCGAAGCACCGACAACCTCAACACCGTTGGCAACATGCTGGAGGGCTGTTGCACAAGTGTAACCGTCAACAGCGACGTCTGAACCGAAGCCGAGGATTGACTCTGTAGCTACCCATACTGTATCACCAGAGATAACTGAAGGATAAGCGAAGAAGATGAACGCGCGGGCAATAAGAGCCACGTTGACGATGTTCATACCTGTACCGCCGAATACCTCCTTGGCGAAGATTACCGCAAATGCTGTAGCAAGGGCCAGAATCCAAAGAGGACAGCCTACCGGAACAATCATCGGGATAAGGATACCTGAAACAAGGAATCCCTCATGGATTTCCTCGTTCTTCCACTGTGCTACAGTGAACTCGATACCGAGACCTACGACATAAGAAACAACGATCTTGGGCAGCGTTACGAGAAGACCGAAAACGAACATCTCGAACCAGCCTGTAGTCTCGGCAGTACCTGCTGCGAGCGCATTCTGAAGACCGATATTGTACATACCCACAAGAAGAGCAGGCACAAGTGCCAGAACAACGAGCGACATGATACGCTTGCTGTCGATTGCATCGTGGATATTGACACCACTCTTCGAAGTATCATCCGGCACGAACAGGAATGTCTCGAAACCATCGAACAACGAGCGGAAAGCGTGGAGCTTACCACCCTCCTCGAAGTTAGGTTTAATTTTATTCAGATAATTTCTCAAAAATTTCATATGACTAATTTTATTTTGCATTAAACCTCATCAACACATCTCGGCACGGAGCTTGTCCAAGCCCTCGCGTACAATGCGCTGTATCTCAAGTTTAGATGAATCGACAAACTCGCAAAGAGCAAAGTCTTCAGGAGCTACCTCATAGATACCAAGCTGCTCCATCTTGTCAATGTTTCCTGTAATGATTGCCTTGAGCAAGTACTCTGGATAGATATCCATTGGAAACACCTTATCATACTCGTTGGACATGATCATGTGACGCTCACCTCCCTTGATGCGGGCATCGATGGTGTATTTGCGGCTTGGAGAGAGCCAGCTGAAATAGCTGCGGCTTGTACTGAACATTGAGAAACGTGGAGCAATCCAACCGAGCATCTCGGCACCGCCCATAATCTCAGGGATAACAGTGATCTCGGTAGAGAATGCACCGAGGAAGCCGTCTGCAGTTGTCTTCTTGCCTGTGAGCACGTTACCGTCAATGATGCGGAGCTCATATTTGTTCTCGAGGCGGCCCTCAACGAGGTTGCTTATCTGCGCACCGAGAATCATCTTGCTGTACGATGGATTCTTGACCTCGCTGCCCGCAAGAGCAACAGTACGTGTAAAATCTACCTTACCCTTGTTGAAGAGACGGCCTATGAAGATTACCTCCTCTGCACCGATAGTCCATACAATCTCGCCCTTGTTGATCGGAGCTGTCTTGTTGATCTGTACACCGACATTACCTGCAGGGTGCGGACCATTGAACATTGTTGTGGTGACATTCTTGGCAACATTCAGGGCAGCAGACTTCTGACAAGTGCAGATTCCCAAATGGACAGGGGCAATGCGTGAAAGTGCATCAAGACCTGTCTGGAAATCGTCCTCGTTACCCTTGAGAGCAATCTCAAAGTTTACAGCCAATGGTTTTGAGTCAAATGCCGAAACATAGATTGCGCGTGGTGTATCACCGGGTACAGCAATCACATCATAAGGACGCTGGCGGAAGAAACCGAAAAGACCGGCCTTCAGGAGGTCAGCCTTAACCTCGTCTGCAGAAAGCGAAAGGACATCCTTTGCCTTATAATCTACCGACTCGAACTTGCCGTCAGACTCTACTACTACGCTTAGAACGCGTCTTCTCTCACCGCGGTTAACCGCTACAACAGTTCCGCTCACAGGCGAAACGAATTGTAATTCTGGATTTTCCTTATCAAAGAACAAAGGATCACCTGCCTTCACCTTATCCTCAGGCTTAACCACAACCTTTGGAGTCACACGTGTAAAATCGGCAGGCATCAAAGCATACAGCTTTGCCGGAGCAACTGATGTAAACTCTGCTACCGGAGCACCTTTAAGATTGATATTCAATCCTTTAGAAATTTTTACGACTCTGTGCATATAAATTGAGTTACGTTAATACATTATCCGTTACAAATTTAGAGAAAAATTTCCGTATTTCTAAACAGTTGTTTTAAATTATTTTAATATTTTTTGTGCGTTACACTCATCTGCAGCAGTATTAAGCCTCACGTGGACGGGGAAAGGCGCCACAAGGCCCTCCAGACAGGTTCAAATTAATCATATATAACTGCCATTAAAGTTAAATAACAGGCATTGGATATAAACAAAATAATGGGGGAATGCCTCACGGCACTCCCCCACATCTATTAAGTAAGTAATTATTCTGCAACTGCTGGTGTAGATTCTTCCGTTGCAACAGCGGCCTCGGCTACAGGAGCATCTGCCTTCTTTGCAGAACGGCGACGACGTGTCTTCTTAGCCTGTGCCTTTGCCATGTTCTCATTGTAGTCAACGAGTTCAATGAAACACATCTCGGCTGCGTCACCCAGACGTGTACCCAACTTGATGATACGTGTATAACCACCCGGGCGCTCAGCAACCTTTACCGAGATCTCCTTGAAGAGCTCTGTAACGGCCTCCTTGCTCTGGAGGTAGCTGAATACTACACGACGTGAGTTGGTTGTATCTTCCTTTGACTTTGTGATGAGCGGCTCGACGAACTTCTTGAGTTCCTTAGCCTTTGCGAGGGTCGTAGTGATTCTTTTGTGCATAATCAACGAAACAGCCATGTTTGAAAGCATAGCCTTTCTGTGAGATGCAGTACGGCCCAAATGGTTAAAAGATTTCTTATGTCTCATAATTATTCTTTGTCTAATTTATATTTTGAAATATCTGTTCCAAACGAAAGATTCAGACTCTCTAGCAAATCATCAAGCTCAGTGAGCGATTTCTTACCGAAGTTACGGAACTTGAGAAGGTCGGTCTTGTTGTACTGAACGAGCTGTCCGAGTGTCTCAACATCTGCAGCCTTCAAACAGTTGAGGGCACGCACTGAAAGGTTGAGGTCTACGAGCTTGCTCTTCAGCAACTGACGCATGTGCAGTACCTCCTCATCGAACTCCTCGTTGCCGTCAATGTCGGAAGACTCAATTGCAATCTTCTCGTCAGAGAACAACATGAAGTGATAGATAAGGATTTTTGCGGCCTCCTTAAGTGCCTCCTTCGGGTGTATGGAACCGTCTGTTGTAATCTCGATTACCAAGCGGTCATAGTCAGTCTTCTGCTCTACGCGGAATGGCTCACGCTGGTAGTTGACATTACGAATAGGAGTGTATATCGAGTCGATTGGAATCATTGTAGGTTCTGTGCAGAACTCTCTGTTCTCATCAGCAGGAACATAACCGCGTCCCTTATTGATGTTGATTTCAATCTGCATTTTAGCCGACTCGTCGAGGTGGCAAATGACTAACTCGGGATTTAACACTTCAAATCCTGTTAAATACTTACCAATCTCACCAGCAGTGAACACTGTTGTGTTCTCTACATTTATTGAGACTTTCTCGGTTTCGAATTCCTCTACGATTCTTTTGAATCTTACCTTCTTAAGGTTGAGAATTATGTTGGTAACATCCTCCTTTACACCTGGAACTGTTGCAAACTCGTGCTCAACACCGGCAATCTTGATGCAATTGATTGCAAAGCCCTCCAATGAAGAGAGCAAGATGCGACGGAGTGCGTTGCCCACGGTTGTTGCGAAACCAGGCTCCAAAGGACGGAACTCGAACTTGCCATAGAAGTCGGTTGCCTCCAACATTACCACCTTGTCGGGTTTTTGAAATGTTAATATCGCCATTATCAAATATTAATTTTTGCTATACAACTCAACGATTAACTGCTCCTTTATGTTCTCGGGAATCTCAGAACGCTCAGGTACACTCAAGAACTTACCGGCCATCTCAGACTCGTTCCACTCCAACCAAGGATACTTGCTGTGGTTGAGACCTGCCAATGAGTTCTGGATAACCTCAAGAGACTTAGAACGCTCGCGAACACCGATTACCTGACCAGGCTTGATGTGACGTGAAGGGATGTTACATACCTTACCGTCAACGAGGATGTGGCAGTGGCTTACCAACTGACGTGCAGCTGCACGGGTAGGAGCAATGCCCAAACGATAAACGATATTGTCCAAGCGAGACTCAAGATTCTGCAATAGAACCTCACCGGTAATACCGGGAGCCGAGTCAGCCTTCTTGAATGTGTTACGGAACTGTTTCTCCAATACTCCGTATGTATATTTTGCTTTCTGCTTCTCTGCAAGCATGACACCATACTCCGAAGACTTACGGCGACGGTTGTTTCCGTGCTGGCCGGGAGCATAGTTCTTCTTAGAAAGCACTTTGTCTGCGCCAAAGATAGGCTCGCCGAAACGACGTGCTATCTTGCTTTTAGGTCCTGTATATCTAGCCATTTTAAACTTCTTAAATAAAAATTATACTCTTCTTCTCTTTGGAGGACGGCAACCGTTGTGTGGCAGTGGTGTTACGTCAATGATCTCTGTAACCTCAATACCTGCATTGTGTACAGTACGGATTGCAGACTCACGACCGTTACCAGGTCCCTTAACATATGCCTTAACCTTGCGCAGGCCAAGATCGAAAGCGATCTTAGAGCAAGCCTCTGCTGCCATCTGAGCTGCATAAGGAGTGTTCTTCTTAGAACCTCTGAAGCCCATCTTACCTGCAGATGACCAAGAGATAACCTGTCCCTCATCATTTGCAAGACATACGATGATGTTGTTGAATGATGAATGAACGTGAAGCTGTCCATTGGCTCCAACCTTTACATTTCTTTTCTTTGTTGCAACTGTTTTCTTTGCCATATTACTTACCTATTATTTTGTAGCTTTTTTCTTGTTAGCAACTGTCTTCTTACGTCCCTTGCGTGTACGAGCATTGTTCTTTGTGCTCTGACCACGAACCGGCAAACCGTTACGATGACGAATGCCACGATAGCAACCGATGTCCATCAGACGCTTGATGTTAAGCTGAATCTCTGAACGGAGGTCACCCTCTACCTTATACTCTGCACCAATAACCTCACGGACTTTTGCTGCCATATCATCGGTCCAATCCTGAACCTTGATGTCACGGTCAACGCCTGCCTTGTCAAGGATCTTGGCTGCACTGCTGCGTCCGATACCATAGATGTATGTCAACGCAATCTCTCCTCTTTTGTTCTGAGGAATATCTACACCAACTATTCTTATAGCCATATACGAATATATTTTTAATTACTACTTTAATTACCCCTGACGCAGTTTGAACTTGGGATTCTTCTTGTTGATCAAATACAAACGACCGTTTCTGCGAACGATTTTGCAGTCTGGAGTGCGTTTCTTAATAGATGCTTTAACTTTCATAATATATTGTTTTTTATTTATATCGGAATACGATTCTACCTTTAGTCAAATCATAAGGTGACATCTCTATTCTTACCTTGTCACCAGGCAGTATCTTTATGTAGTGCATTCTCATCTTACCCGAAATATGGGCAATCACCTCATGACCGTTCTGGAGTTCAACCCTGAACATCGCATTGGACAATGCCTCTACAATAGTACCGTCTTGCTCTATAGCATTCTGTTTAGCCATATCAATAACCTTTCTTTCTTAAAACTTCTTCTACAAACTCGAACGACGATAATATATCGGCACCGTTCTTACCGACCGCAACAGTATGTTCGAAATGTGCCGCGTTCTTTCTGTCACGTGTCCTTACCGTCCAACCGTCACGCTCCATAAATATCTGACGTTTACCGAGCGTAATCATCGGCTCTATGGCAATACACATTCCTTGTCGCAGCTGCAAGCCGTTGCCCCGGCGTCCGTAATTGGGAACCTCTGGAGCCTCATGCATATTACGTCCGATACCGTGCCCTACAAATTCGCGTACTACGCCGAAACCATTCTGCTCGCAATGTGTCTGCACTGCATTGCCAATGTCTCCCAAGCGACGTCCGTGAACTGCATTCTCAATACCTTTGTAAAGAGACTCCTCTGTAACACGAAGCAGTCTTTTGGTCTCTTCGTCGATCTCACCTACACAAAAAGTGTAGCAAGAATCTCCACAGAAACCGTCCAATAATGTTCCGCAGTCGACCGAAACTATATCGCCCTCCTTCAAAGGAACATCGTTGGGGATTCCGTGTACAACAACATCGTTCACCGATGCACAGATAGAACCCGGAAATGGAACGCCCTCATGGTTGGGATAGCCCTTGAATGTAGGGATTGCTCCATTGTCGCGGATAAACTCTTCGGCAACTTTATCAAGCTGACGGGTTGTCACTCCCGGTTCTATTATCTTGGCTACTTCGGCAAGCGCCTTGCCTACAAGCAGGTTTGCCTGCCGAAGTAGTTCAATTTCCTCTGATGTCTTAAGAAATATCATTTCTTAGCTCAACAAATTAACCTACACGTCCTTTAATACGTCCCGAAGTCAACAAGCCGTCATAGTGTCTCATCAAGAGGTGGCTCTCAATCTGCTGCATAGTGTCAAGAACAACACCTACAAGGATGAGGAGCGATGTACCTCCGAAGAAACTTGCGAATCCCTGCTGTACACCGAACAAACCAGCGAATGCCGGAAGAATTGCGATGACAGCCAGGAAAAGAGCACCTGGGAGTGTCAAACGTGTCATAATCGTATCAATATATTCTGCAGTAGGTTTGCCCGGCTTGATACCTGGGATAAATCCATTGTTACGCTTCATGTCCTCAGCCATCTGAACAGGATTGATTGTGATAGCTGTATAGAAGAATGTGAACAATATGATTAGAGAAGCAAATATCAGGTTATACAACCAACTTGTATAGTCGGACATAAGCATCATGAACTTTGATGGCTCCTCTGAACCGTATCCGAAAATTGCGATAGGGATAAACATTATCGCCTGCGCAAAGATAATAGGCATCACATTGGCTGCATTTACCTTGAGTGGCAGGTACTGACGTGCACCCGAAACGGTTGCACCACCAGCAGACTGCTTTGCATACTGTACAGGAATCTTACGGGTTCCGCGCAAAAGAGCGATAGCCGCACAGATTACAAGAATCAGGAATACAACCTCGACAAGGAGTGCAATGACACCACCACCGGCAGCACCCTCAGTTCTTGAGAAGAACTCCTGGAGGAATGACTCCGGCAAACGTGCAATGATACCGATCATGATGATCAAAGAGATACCATTACCGAGTCCCTTGTCTGTGATACGCTCACCCAACCAAAGGATGAACATACTGCCTGCAGCAAGGATGATAGTTGATGTCACCATGAATACTCCCATATCAACAGCCGGAGATATTGCACCACCAGCTGTATATCTCAAGTTAGCCAGATAAGAGGGAGCCTGCAAGATAAGAATCAGGATAGTCAGATAACGAGTATACTGATTCATCTTGCGACGACCGCTCTCGCCCTCACGCTGCATCTTCTGGAATTGAGGTACAGCGATTGAGAGGAGCTGGATAACGATAGATGCCGAGATGTAAGGCATAATACCCAGGGCAAAAATCGATGCATTAGAGAATGCACCACCTGAGAACATATCAAGCAGAGACATCAAACCTTCACTCGTTTGATTTTTAAGATTTGCAAGTGCCGATGTGTCGATACCTGGAAGAACCACAAAAGAACCGAAACGGTAGATTGCCACGAAAAGCAAGGTGATACCGATACGGACCCTGAGGTCTTCTACTTTCCAGATGTTCTTTATGGTCTGGACGAATTTATGGTTTGATTGTTTATTTGCCATTTTTTAAAGCTTTACTACTGTTCCACCTGCAGCTTCAATAGCCTCTACAGCTTTCTGAGAGAAAGCATGAGCCTCTACTGTCAACTTAGCAGTCAAAGTACCGTTTGCAAGGATCTTCACCAACTGGTTCGCAGAGATGAAACCTGCAGCAACAAGTGCCTGAATGTTGATTGTCTCCAAAGACTTGCTCTCGGCAAGAGCCTGGAGAGTAGAGAGGTTGATAGCCTTATACTCTACACGATTGATATTTTTGAAGCCGTACTTAGGTACACGACGTTGCAAAGGCATCTGACCACCCTCGAAACCGATCTTCTTGCTGTAGCCGGAACGAGACTTAGCACCCTTGTGACCACGAGTAGAAGTACCACCTCTACCAGATCCGGTACCACGACCAATTCTTTTGCGTGCCTTGACAGCGCCCTCGGCAGGCTTAAGATTATTTAATTTCATAGTCAAATTCTTTTTTTAATTAATTACTCTTCAACAATGGCAACCAAATGCTGAACCTTCTTAATCATTCCGCGGATAGAGGCATTATCAGGACGCTCAACAACCTTATTCATCTTTGTAAGGCCAAGAGCATCAAGAGTAAGCTTCTGAGTCTTAGGAGCACCAATGCGACTTTTTACCTGTTTGATTTTAATTGTAGACATAGCAAACCTCCTTATCCGTTAAATACCTTACTCATACTAACACCTCTGTTCTGTGCTACCATGCGTGCGTCACGCATCTCGCTCAGGGCTGCAATTGTAGCCTTAACCAAGTTGTGTGGGTTAGAAGAACCCTTAGACTTAGCCAAAACGTCAGTAATACCTACACTCTCAAGAACGGCACGCATCGCACCACCGGCAACTACTCCGGTACCGTGTGAAGCAGGCTTGATGAAAACCTCTGCACCACCGAAGTGAGCTGACTGCTCGTGAGGAACAGTTCCCTTGAGCACGGGTACGCGAACCAGGTTCTTCTTAGCTGCCTCTACGCCCTTTGCAATAGCTGCAGTTACCTCGCTTGCCTTACCAAGACCGTAACCGATGATGCCATTCTCGTTACCTACAACAACAATTGCAGAGAAGCTGAATGTACGACCACCCTTAGTAACCTTAGTTACACGGTTGATAGCAACCAATCTATCTTTCAATTCAACGTCGTTTGCGACTTTTACTCTATTATTAACTGCCATATTCATTAGAATTTAAGACCTCCATTACGTGCAGCATCAGCCACTTCCTTAACTCTTCCGTGGTAGAGGTAACCGTTACGGTCGAAAACAACAGCTGTGATACCAGCCTCGATTGCCTTCTTTGCGATCATCTCACCTACCTTAGCAGCCTGCTCTTTCTTGGGCATTGCCTCAAGACCAAGAGAAGATGCTGCAGCCAATGTGCGACCTGTCTGGTCATTAATTATCTGAACATAGATCTGCTTGTTGCTGCGGAAAACGCTCATACGAGGACGCTCGGCAACACCTGAAATCTTGTTGCGCACTCTATATTTAATCTTGGTACGTCTTTCTATTTTTGTTGTCATATGCTTACAGTTTTACTAAATTATTTCGCACCTGCTGACTTACCAGACTTGCGGCGAATAATCTCACCAACAAACTTAACACCCTTACCCTTATATGGCTCTGGCTTACGGAATGAGCGGATCTTAGCGCAAATAAGACCAAGAAGCTCCTTGTTGCAAGACTCCAGAATGATAAGAGGGTTCTTATTTCTCTCAGACTTAGTCTCAATCTTAACCTCTGCAGGGAACTGCATGTAGATTGGGTGAGTAAAACCAAGCAACAACTCGATAGCATTGTTAGGCTTATCGTTCACACGATAACCAACACCAACAAGCTCAAGCTCTTTGCGGAAACCGGCAGAAACACCGATAACCATATTGTTGATGAGCGCGCGGTAGAGACCGTGATAAGCGTGCTGCTGCTTTGTAGCCTCAGCATATGTCTCACAATCTGCATACTTCACTGTAAGAGTTGCATCCTCCACTACGATTGCGATAGATGGATCAACCTTCTGTGAGAGCTCACCTTTTGGACCTTTTACAGTAATTACGTTCTCGTCGCTAACTGCAACGGTAACGCCGGCGGGAATACTAATGGGTAATTTACCAATTCTAGACATTGCTCAATCCTCCTTATTAGTAGACATAGCAGAGAACCTCACCACCGATCTTCTCGGCAGCAGCCTCCTTGTCTGTCATTACACCTTTGGATGTCGACAAAATAGCGATACCCAATCCATTAATCACTCTGGGCATATCTTTGTATCCCGTATAACGACGCAAACCTGGTGAAGAAACGCGCACAAGGTTCTTGATAGCGTTAACTTTGTTTACAGCGTCGTACTTCAAGGCAATCTTGATTGTGCCTTGTGGGCCATCCTCAACAAACTTGTAGTTCAAGATGTAACCCTTCTCAAAAAGAATCTTTGTGATTTCCTTCTTGAGGTTAGAGGCAGGAACTTCAACCACTCTGTGCTTAGCTTGAATGGCATTTCTCAACCTCGTCAAATAATCTGCAATAGGATCTGTCATAAAAATTAATTTTAAATTGATCAGGACTTCCCTGACAATATTTATATTAAACACTCAAAAAATTACCAGCTTGCTTTTCTTACACCTGGGATAAGACCCTGAGATGCCATCTCACGGAACTGAATACGAGAGATGCCGAAAAGGCGGATGTAACCCTTTGGACGGCCTGTCAGCTTGCAACGGTTGTGCAAACGGATAGGGTTGGAGTTCAAAGGCAAATCCTGCAACTTGCGTGCTGCCTCGTAAGCCTCCTCAGGAGAACCAGTGTTGATGATCTTCTTAAGAGCCTCACGCTTTGCAGCGTATTTCTTGGCCAATTTTGCACGCTTTACCTCACGTGCTTTCATTGATTCTTTTGCCATAGTCTACTTATGAATTTTTAGCATTTTTAAAAGGCAAACCAAACTCTTTCAACAGAGCATAACCCTCTTCGTCTGTCTTTGCGGTAGTCACGAAAGTGATGTTCATACCGTTAAGACGCATGATGTTGTCGATATTGATCTCGGGGAAGATAATCTGCTCCTTGATACCCAAAGAGTAGTTACCGCTACCGTCAAACTTGCTCTCGATACCCTTGAAGTCACGGATACGTGGAAGAGCCACACGTACAAGACGCTCAAGGAACTCGTACATACGCTCACGACGCAATGTTACCATAACACCGATAGGCATTTTCTTACGCAACTTGAAGTTAGAGATATCCTTGCGAGATACAGTTGCAACTGCCTTCTGGCCAGTGATAGCTGTTATCTCATTGATAGCAACATCAATAATCTTCTTATCCTGAGTAGCCGCACCAAGACCCTCGTTGATAACGATCTTCTTGAGTACGGGAACCTGCATTGCTGATGAATAGTTGAACTGCTTCATCAAAGCCGGAGCAATACGCTCGGCATATTCTTTCTTAAGGCTAGCTGTATTACCCATTATCAAATCTCCTCTCCTGATTTTTTAGCATAACGAACCTTCTTTCCCTCTGCATTCAGCTTGCGGCCGATGCGAGTTGCCTTACCTGACTTAGGATCAATCAAGTTCAGGTTAGATACGTGGATTGAAGCCTCCTGTTTTACAATACCTCCCTGGGGATTCTTAGCGCTTGGCTTCGTGCTCTTTGAAACCATGTTTACGCCCTCTACGATGGCACGGTCCTTCTGTACGAGAACCTGCAAAACCTTACCGGTCTTGCCCTTGTCCTCGCCAGCGTTTACAATGACCATATCACCTTTCTTGATATGTAATTTCTTCATTACTTCAAACTTTTAAAAATTAAAGTACCTCTGGTGCCAATGACACAACCTTAGTATAATCAGTAGCACGAAGCTCACGCGCTACAGGACCGAAGATACGGCTACCGCGCATTTCACCGGCATTGTTAAGCAGAATGCAGGCGTTGTCGTCGAAACGGATGTAAGAACCGTCCTGACGGCGAACCTCTTTCTTAGTACGAACAATAAGAGCCTTTGAAACGACTCCCTTCTTCAAATCGCTTGAGGGGATAACGCTCTTCACAGAGACAACAATCACATCCCCGACAGAAGCATAGCGGCGACGTGTACCACCGAGTACACGGATACAGAGAGCCTCCTTGGCACCGCTATTATCACATACTGTAAGTCTTGATTCTACCTGTATCATAATTACTTAACTTTTTCGATGATTTCAACTAATCTCCATCTCTTGGTCTTGCTCAAGGGACGTGTCTCCATAATGCGAACTGTATCGCCTATAGAGCACTCCTGCTTCTCATCGTGTACGTGATATTTCTTTGTTCTGCTCACGAATTTACCGTAGATGGGGTGCTTCTCTTTAAACTTTGCAGCAACGGTGATAGTCTTCTCCATTTTATTGCTCAGAACTACACCTGTACGCTCTTTTCTCAAATTTCTCATAAGTCTTATTTATTTATTTAATTCGCGAGAGCGCAACTCACCCTTCATGCGTGCGATATCACGACGCAACTGCTTCAACGACTCAGGGTTCTCCAATGGTGAAATTGCGTGATTCAACTTCATCTGGGCATAACGAGTAACATCAGCCTCAACTCTTTCCTTAAGCTCTGCTGTAGAAAGCTCTCTAATTTCTGTTATTTTCATAATTATGCCTTATTATAATCGTAATCGCGTCTAACAATAAACTTAGTAGTAACAGGCAGCTTCTGAGCAGCAAGACGCAAAGCCTCCTTTGCTACATCAAATGAAACGCCCTCAATCTCGATAAGGATACGACCCGGAGTAACGGGGAATACAAAGCCCTCTGGATCACCCTTACCCTTACCCATACGTACATCGGCAGGCTTACGAGTGATTGGTTTATCGGGGAAAACACGGAGCCAAACCTGACCCTGACGCTGCATATAGCGTGTTACCGCAATACGGGCAGCCTCAATCTGGCGGCCATTCAACCATTTGTACTGCAGACACTTGATTCCGAAAGAACCGAATGCGAGCTGGTTACCGCGAGTAGCGAAACCTTTCTGCACACCGTGCTGCACTCTTCTATATTTTGTCTTTTTAGGCTGTAACATAATTCTTGAAATTCAATTCGTTAGCGATTGTTGTTTTTCTTACGTTTGAAGTTTCTTCCGCCAGCCTGGTTGTTGTTGAAACCGCTCTCCTTGCTCTGAGTAAAGTTAGGAGCCAAGTCTCTCTTACCATAAACCTCGCCACGGCAAATCCAAACCTTGATACCAAGGATACCAACCTTTGTCAAAGCCTCTGCCTGGCAGTAGTCGATATCAGCACGGAATGTGTGCAGAGGAGTACGGCCCTCCTTGTACATCTCGGAACGAGCCATCTCGGCACCGTTCAAACGGCCTGAAATCTGGATTTTGATACCCTCGGCACCCATGCGCATTGTATTGGCGATTGCAGTCTTGATTGCGCGACGGTATGCGATCTTACCCTCTACCTGACGTGCGATGCTGTTTGCAACGATAGTAGCGTCAAGCTCGAGTTTCTTAACTTCAAAAATATTAATCTGTATCTCCTTGTCAGTGATCTTCTTCAACTCCTCCTTCAATTTGTCAACCTCCTGACCACCCTTACCGATGATGATACCGGGCTTTGCGGTACAAACGGTAATTGTAACAAGCTTCAAAGTACGCTCGATGACAATCTTAGAAACGCTAGCCTTAGCCAAACGTACATTAAGGTATTTTCTGATCTTTGAATCTTCAACCAATTCGTCACCGTAGTTCTTACCACCGTACCAGTTGGAATCCCATCCTCTGATGATACCTAATCGATTACTAATTGGATTAACCTTCTGTCCCATTGCTTTCTACTTTTTTATTGTCATTACTTACTTTAGTGTCCACGTAGATTGTAACGTGGTTGGAACGCTTACGGATTCTGTATCCGCGACCCTGAGGTGCAGGGCGCATACGATAAAGTGTGCGTGCCTCATCTACAAAGATCTGTGAGATGTACAGCTCGCCATTCTCGGCCTTGCGCTCGTTCTTCTGCTCCCAGTTTGCGATAGCAGAACGCAACAGTTTCTCAACGTTGTATGAAGCGGCCTTTGTCGAGAATCTCAAGACACCGAGTGCACGACCTACCTCCATACCACGAACCATATCAGCGACCAGGCGCATCTTGCGTGGAGAAGATGGGATATCGTTCGCACTGGCGAAATAAAGGCTCTTGCGTGCCTCTTTTCTCTTGTCAGCAGCTAGTTTTTTTCTTGCTCCCATTATATTATCTTATTTTATTCTGTTTTATAATACCTGTTTATTTCTTACGGTTACCAGAGTGACCACGGAAAGTACGTGTAGGAGCGAACTCGCCCAACTTGTGACCTACCATGTTTTCTGTAACGTAAACAGGGATGAATTTATTACCGTTATGAACAGCTATAGTGTGTCCCACAAAATCGGGAGAAATCATAGAAGCACGAGCCCAAGACTTGATGACCGATTTCTTACCGCTCTCGTTCATGGCAAGCACTTTGCTCTCCAACTTTACATTGATATATGGACCTTTTTTTAATGAACGACTCATATTATTTCAAAAATTTCCTTATTATTACTTCTTTCTTCTCTCAATAATGTACTTTGAAGACTGCTTCTTAGGTGCACGAGTCTTGAGACCCTTAGCGTACAAGCCCTTACGTGAACGTGGGTGACCACCTGAAGCACGGCCCTCACCACCACCCATCGGGTGATCTACAGGGTTCATAACAACACCACGGTTGTGAGGACGACGACCCAACCAACGTGAACGACCAGCCTTACCAGAAGACTCGAGTGCGTGGTCAGAGTTACCTACTGTACCTACTGTAGCACGGCAAGTACCGAGGATACGGCGAACCTCACCTGAAGGCAACTTGATTACACAGTAGTTCTCGTCACGAGAAACGATCTGTGCGAAGTTACCGGCTGAACGGACGAGGATAGCACCCTGTCCGGGACGGAGCTCGATGTTGTGAACTACAGTACCGATAGGAATGTTCTTCAAAGGAAGAGCGTTACCTACCTCGGGAGCTGCATCAGCACCTGACATCAGAACTGCGCCAACCTCCAAACCATTAGGAGCAATTATATATGTTTTAACACCATCAGCATAGCAAAGAAGTGCAATACGAGCTGAACGGTTAGGATCATACTCGATTGTCTTTACTGTAGCTGGAATACCGTCTCTATTACGCTTGAAGTCGATAAAACGGAATTTACGTTTGTGACCACCGCCTCTGTAGCGCATAGTCATCTTACCGTCATTGTTACGTCCACCAGTAGAACGCTTACCGGTTACAAGCGATTTCTCTGGTACCGCAGCAGTGATCTCTTCGAAGGTACCAATAATCTTATGTCTCTGGCCCGGTGTTGTAGGCTTAAATTTACGTACTGCCATCTTTATTAAATGTTACTATAAAAATCAATAGTATCGCCCTCCTTCAATGTGACGATAGCCTTCTTTACAGCGTTTGTACGGCCTTTCACAAAGCCCGCCTTGGTGTAACGGCTCTTGTTCTTGCCTGAGTAGTTCATTGTATTAATGTCTACTACTGTTACATTGTACAACGCTTCAATCTCTTTCTTAATCACCAACTTGTTAGCCTCGGGGCGTACAATAAAACCAAAGCGGTTGAACTTGTCAGTGATGTTTGTCATCTTCTCAGTGACAATAGGTTTAATCAATACTCCCATTTTCAAGCCTCCTTAGTATTAGTTAGTGTATTATTGATAATCTCGAGTGAACTTTCAGTCACAACCAAAACCTCGGCATTCATTATACCATAGGTATTAATGTCCGAAGCAATAGCCATTTGAGTTCCCTTCAAATTTCTGGCTGACAAATATACTGCTTTATTGCTAGATGGCAAAACGAAGAGTTGTTTTCTTTCAGAAACTTTAAGATTATTTAACACCTCAACGAAAGCCTTAGTGCTGGGAGCCTCAAAGTTGAAGTCCTCAACTACAACAATGGCATTGTCGATAGCCTTCTGTGCAAGAGCAGACTTGCGTGCAAGCTGCTTAACCTTCTTGTTCAATTTGAAACTATAGTCACGTGGAGTAGGACCGAAAACTCTGGCACCACCTACCAACAGAGGTGAGTTGATATCACCACGACGTGCACCGCCACCACCTTTCTGACGGCCGAGCTTACGTGTTGAACCAGACATTTCACTTCTCTCCTTTGACTTGTGTGTTCCCTGACGCTGAGCAGCAAGGTACTGGCGTACAGCCATATATACTACATGCTCGTTTGGCTCGATGCCGAAGATAGATTCGTCTAACGTAACCTTTCTTCCGGTGTTTTCACCCTTAATATTTAATACGTTGACTTCCATTACTTTTCAATTATTACGATTGAACCATTGTAACCTGGAACCGAACCCTTGATAACCAACAGGTTGTGCTCAGGAATAACCTTTAACACTTGAAGATTGTGTGTAGTAACACGTGCGTTACCCATCTGTCCACCCATGCGGAGGCCCTTGAAGACCTTAGCGGGATAAGAACAAGCACCGATTGAACCCGGCTTGCGGGCGCGGTTGTGCTGACCGTGAGTAGCCTGACCTACACCACCAAAATTGTGCCTTTTAACGACACCCTGGAATCCCTTACCCTTTGAAGTACCTGTTACGCTAACGTAAGCAGTATCTGCAAAAAGATCCACTGTGAGTACATCGCCCAAGTTGAGCTCTGTCTCATAACCCTTGAACTCGGCCAAGTGGCGCTTGGGAGTTACACCAGCCTTCTTGAAGTGACCAGCAAGAGGAGCGTTTACGCGGCTCTCTTTCTGATCCTGGAAACCGAGCTGAACAGCCTCATAACCGTCCTTCTCAATTGTCTTCACCTGTGTAACTGCGCAAGGACCTGCTTCGATAACAGTGCATGGAACATTCTTACCATCGGCACTGAAAACGGACATCATTCCGATTTTTTTTCCTAATAATCCTGGCATTTCAGTTTAATTTAAATAAGTTGATAAATACATTAAAATTACACTTTAATCTCGACCTCAACACCTGAAGGAAGCTCAAGCTTCATGAGAGCATCGACTGTCTTTGTTGTAGAACTGTAGATGTCGATAAGTCTCTTGAAAGAGGAAAGCTGGAACTGCTCACGGCTCTTCTTGTTAACGAAGGTAGAGCGGTT
Organism: uncultured Bacteroidales bacterium; assembly: GCA_937900095.1. Lineage (GTDB taxonomy): Bacteria > Bacteroidota > Bacteroidia > Bacteroidales > Bacteroidaceae > HGM04593. The sequence continues at coordinate 21,666 of CALCEC010000044.1, forward strand.
TACTGTAAAAATACGCTTGTGTGTCGGCAATGGAATAGGACCGCTAACGATTGCGCCTGTTGCCTTCACTGTCTTTACAATCTTCTCAGCTGACTTGTCAACCAAGTTGTGATCATAAGATTTAAGTTTGATTCTAATTTTCTGACTCATGTCTATTTAAATGTTAATATAATTTATAATGGCCTGTCGGTTAAGAGTCATTCGCTAACCGACAGGCTATTTGTTTTACTTCTGAAGTTCCTCGAGAATCTGCTTTGTCAAAGAAGCACTTACCTGCTCGTGGTGATCGTAAGTCATTGAAGATGTCGCACGACCAGAAGTGATTGTACGGAGTGAAGTCACATAACCGAACATCTCTGACAGCGGAACCATTGCCTTGACAATGCGCGCACCCGTACGGCTTGTCTCGAAGCCCTCGACCTGTCCGCGACGCTTGTTAAGGTCGGCGATCACATCACCCATGCTCTCCTCGGGAGTAACGACCTCAAGTCTCATCACCGGCTCAAGGAGAACCGGATTAGCCTTCTGGCAAGCGTTCTTGTAAGCCTGGATAGCACATACCTCGAATGACAACTGGTCTGAGTCAACCGGGTGATAGCCACCATCGAGAAGAACTACCTTCAAAGACTCCATCGGATAACCTGCAAGCACACCTGACTTGATAGCTGTCTGGAAGCCCTTCTGTACTGAAGGAATGAACTCCTTAGGAACGTTACCGCCCTTAACCTCGTTAACGAACTGAAGGTTACCCTCCTTGAAGTCCTCATCAGCAGGACCTACAGAAACAAGGATCTTAGCGTACTTACCCTTACCACCGGTCTGCTTCTTGTATGTCTCGTCAACCTGAACAGTGCCAGTGATTGCCTCCTTATAGCTAACCTGTGGACGACCCTGGTTACACTCGACGCTGAACTCACGCTTCAGACGATCAATAATGATCTCGAGGTGAAGCTCACCCATACCGGAGATGATAGTCTGGCCAGACTGCTCGTCGGTTCTTACTGTAAATGTAGGATCCTCCTCTGCGAGCTTTGCAAGACCGTTAGCGAGCTTGTCAAGATCCTTCTGAGTCTTGGGCTCGACAGCGATAGAGATCACTGGATCGGGGAATGTCATTGACTCAAGTACGATAGGACCATCCTCAGAGCAGAGTGTATCACCTGTGCGGACATCCTTCATACCGATAACAGCGCCGATATCACCGGCACCGAGAACCTCTACCGGGTTCTGCTTGTTAGAGTGCATCTGGAACATACGTGAGATGCGCTCCTTGCGGCCTGAACGTGTATCGTAGATATATGAACCAGACTCAAGCTTACCTGAATATACGCGAACGTAGATCAGACGGCCAACGAACGGGTTTGTAGCAATTTTGAACACAAGAGCCGATGTCTTGTCATCCTCTGATGGAGTACGTGTCTCAGTCTCGTCTGTCTTAGGATTAACACCCTCGATAGCAGGAGTGTCAAGCGGAGAAGGCAAGAATGCACACACAAAGTCAAGAAGAGGCTGTACGCCCTTGTTCTTGAATGAAGAACCGCAAGTCATCGGAGTGATTTCAAGCGCGAGAGTACCCTTGCGGATAGCTGCGATAATCTCCTCCTCTGTGATTGAATCGGGATCCTCAAGAACCTTCATCATCAACTCCTCATCGAAGTCTGCTGCCTTCTCAAGAAGGTGCTCTCTCCACTGGTTAGCCTCATCAACGAGTTCTGCAGGGATCTCCTCAACTGTGTAATCAAGGGCACCGTCACGATAAACGAGAGCCTTCATTGTGATGAGGTTTACAACACCCAGGAACTTCTCCTCTGAACCGATGGGGATTGTAACAGGACATGGATTAGCACCGAGAATCTCTTTCATCTGACGCATAACAGAGAAGTAGTCAGCACCAGAACGGTCCATCTTGTTCACGTAAGCGATACGTGGTACGTTATACTTGTCAGCCTGACGCCATACAGTCTCTGACTGAGGCTCAACACCACCTACTGCACAGAAAGCAGCGATAGCACCGTCGAGTACACGGAGTGAACGCTCTACCTCAGCAGTAAAGTCCACGTGTCCCGGAGTGTCAATGAGGTTGAACTTGTACTGTGTACCGTTCCAGTTCCAGAATGTAGTAGTCGCTGCAGAAGTGATGGTGATACCACGCTCCTGCTCCTGCTCCATCCAGTCCATTGTTGCTGCACCATCGTGCACCTCACCGATTTTGTGAGAAAGACCAGTGTAGAACAATATACGCTCTGATGTGGTAGTCTTACCAGCATCGATGTGAGCACTAATACCGATATTACGGGTAAATTTAAGATCGTTTGCCATTTTCTTAACTGTTACGGATTAGAAACGGAAATGTGCAAATGCACGGTTAGCCTCAGCCATACGGTGCATATCCTCCTTACGCTTGAAAGCACCACCCTGGTTGTTATATGCATCCATAATCTCGTTGCAGAGTTTCTCTGACATTGACTTGCCGCCACGCTTACGAGCGAACAGAATCATGTTCTTCATAGAGATTGACTCCTTGCGGTCTGCACGGATCTCTGTAGGAACCTGGAAAGTTGCACCACCGATACGGCGTGACTTAACCTCCAACTTTGGAGTAACGTTCTCCAATGCCTGCTTCCAAATTTCAAGTGGGGTCTTCTCCTCGTTCTTCATCTTGTTACCGACAAGCTCAAGAGCGCCATAGAAAATAGTGTAAGATACGTTCTTCTTTCCATCGTACATCAGGTGGTTAACGAACTTAGAAACCATCTGATCGTTGAAAACGGGATCCGGAAGGATCACACGCTTTTTTGGTTTTGCTTTTCTCATTTTCTTTTGCGAAAATTTAATGTTTTGTGTGGGCTGCGTTATTTAATTCTTCAACGTCTCCACCGAGACATTTACTCAACCTTTATAACTCCAACAAACCAAAACTATGTTATAAATAGAATTAAAGTTAAAGTCATATCCCGTTATTTACAAGCTGGAATCACTTTGCTGCCGCTTGTTCCTGTTTTAAGAATTACTTCTTAGCCTTGGGACGCTTAGCACCATACTTTGAACGGCGCTGTGTACGGTTAGCTACACCTGCGGTATCAAGAGTACCACGAACGATGTGATAACGAACACCTGGGAGGTCCTTAACACGACCGCCACGTACCAAAACGATTGAGTGCTCCTGCAAGTTGTGACCCTCACCAGGGATGTAAGAGTTAACCTCCTTCTGGTTGGTCAAGCGTACACGAGCAACTTTTCTCATGGCAGAGTTAGGTTTCTTTGGAGTTGTAGTGTAAACACGTACACACACACCGCGACGCTGTGGACAGTTGTCGAGTGCGGGTGACTTGCTCTTCTCTACAATCACCTCTCTGCCTTTTCTAACTAATTGCTGAATTGTAGGCATTTTGTTTAATTTTTAATTATTATATATTGTTTTTTAAATATTCAAGCTTGCGGGGAGACAGCCAAACGCTATACTCCATTTTGGACTGCAAAGGTATAAATTATTTTTCTAATAAAAAAGGTTTTAATCTATTTTTGAACACCATGAACCATTTTTCGGAAGAAACAGGCATCAAAAGACGTCAAAAGAGGTCTTTTCAACAGTTAAATATTGTTAAATACGACTTCTGGAACAAAATTCTTACCGGACAAATACCTCCAAATCCCAAAAAAGCAGCGCCCTTCGCGGACAGAACCGGAAGAGCGCGCAGCATTATACCTTATATATATAAATCATTCTTCATCCTCAAAATCAAACTCATCGTAACCGAGGTCGTCATCATCCTCTACCGACACTTCATCGAAATCCGGCTCCCAATCGGCAAAATCCGCCGCAAGCATTTTCCTGTCATAATCACGATGGACAAGTTCATCACGTTTTACCGCCGCAAGACGATTCTCCTCACTGTTCAGGGCCGCCCAAAGCATATCTTTCAGTTCCTGTATACCCTCACCTGTAGGCGCCGAGATAAATACACACGGGACATCCTCGGGCAGGTTCTCCGAGAGCATATCCTTGAGTTCTTCGTCGATAAGGTCACACTTTGTTACCGCAAGCACACGTTGCTTGTCCAGCATCTCGGGATTGAACGTCGCAAGTTCATTGAGCAACACCTCATACTCCCTCTTTATATCATCGGCATCAGCCGGGACCATAAACAACAGAAGCGAGTTACGTTCGATGTGACGCAGGAAGCGCAGACCAAGACCACGGCCCTGACTGGCACCTTCGATGATTCCCGGTATATCGGCCATCACAAACGACTTGCCGTCACGATAAGAGACAATACCGAGATTGGGTTCAAGCGTCGTAAAGGGATAGTTCGCGATTTTCGGTTTAGCAGCAGAAACCGAAGACAGCAATGTAGACTTTCCCGCATTCGGGAAACCGACAAGACCCACATCGGCAAGCAACTTAAGCTCGAGTGTAACCGTCATTTCCTGCATCGGCTCGCCGGGCTGCGCAAAACGCGGAGCCTGACGTGTAGGAGTGGCAAAATGCACATTACCCAATCCGCCACGGCCGCCTTTGAGAAGAGTCACAAGCTGACCGTCCTCCATCACGTCACAAAGGAATTCACCAGTCTCGGCATTGTACGCCACTGTACCGCAGGGCACATCCACGATCCTGCTCTCGCCATCGGCACCCGTACTCTTGTTTATGCCACCGTTCTGTCCGTTGCCGGCAAAGATATGGCGCTGGTACTTGAGATGAAGAAGCGTCCAGTAATTCCTGTTGCCGCGCAGAATGATGTCACCGCCCTTTCCTCCGTCACCGCCATCCGGCCCTCCGTTAGGAATATACTTGGCACGATGCAGATGTGCCATACCTCTGCCGCCACGTCCCGAGCGACACACAATCTTAACATAGTCTATAAAATTCGATTCCGCCATATATGGTTTCTTTTCACAGTTAAACAAAGAAGCAAAAGTCAAAGTTGCCACTATATTATAGCAGCAACCTTGCATCTGGATAAGGGAGGCAACAAAGGCTCATCCTTATACTTTTACATCCTTGCCTCAATTGCCGCTACGATATCAGCGAATATACGGTCAAGTTCACCAAGTCCGTTTATATAACAGTGCTTTCCCTCCTTCTTGTACCACTCTTTCAGAGGAGAAGTCTGCTCGTTATATACGACAAGACGTTTCTTGATAGTTTCCTCGTTATCATCAGCACGACCGGACATCTGTCCACGCTTGATAAGACGGTCCATCAGTTCCTCTTCAGGCACATCAAGCTCAATCATAGCCGTAACATCCTGTCCTCTCTGATTGAGCATGACTTTCAAAGCCTCGGCCTGGGCTATTGTACGTGGGAAACCGTCAAAGATGACGCCCTTGCTGTCTACAAATGCATCAAACTTCGCCGCAAGGATATCAACCATCATTGCATCAGGTATCAGCTGTCCGTTGTCTATAAGAGCCTTTGCACTCTTGCCCAACTCAGTTCCAGCCGCAATCTCTGCACGAAGTACATCACCTGTAGAGATATGGTCCAAACCGAACTTCTCTACAATTCTCTCGCTTTGGGTACCCTTTCCGCTACCGGGTGCACCAAAAATGACAATATTCAACATATCAGTATTATTTTCTTTAACAGCCGCATCAACCGGCATTATATAAAAATCATCACAGCACCTTATTTCCCGATTCACACCTCCGCTGCATCATATATATCGGGAAGATTACGTCCCAGCTGGTTGTAATCCAGTCCAAAGCCGACTATAAACCTGTCGGGGATAGTAAAGACTCCATACTTCACATCAACCGGGACCTTCATACGTGCAGGCTTTACAAAAAGCGACGCAATCTCCAAAGAAGCCGGTTCACGGGTACCAAGAGTCTCAAGCATACTCTGCATGGTATAGCCGGTGTCCACAATATCCTCAATGATGATGACATCCCGACCTACAATGGAATCGGTAAGACCAAGGACCTCACGGACGACACCTGTAGAATTTGTCCCCTGATACGACGAGAGCTTTACAAAAGATATTTCGCACTCAATGTCAAGGTTCTTGAGCAACTCGGCAACGAACATAAAACAACCGTTGAGCACACCAAGCATAACGGGACGCTTTCCCGCGTAGTCCCGGTTGATTCTGTCGGCAACTTTCTTTATTTCACGACAAATCTCTTCATTGGTAATCGACTTGACAAAGGTTTTATCGTGCAGTTTGATAGTAGACATAAACAGTTGTTTTTACACCGCACTACCCCAACATAGGATAGTTTCTACAAAAATAGAACAAAGTTCCGAAAATCCGCAAGCGGAGCTCCTTTTTTTTAAGCAGTTTGGACTTAATTTTGCCGAACCTTCACCTAATATATAAGTTGCTGTATTTTTTTGAGGAGTTTTGAAAACAAATTACTATCTTCGCGACATATTAGAGTTTTTGTGCCCAATGGCTATTACAAGCATTATGAAAAAGCTGTTATTTTTCTTTTTACTGGCAACGACGTTGCAGGTAAACGCGCAGACCGAAGTCAATGCATTCTTCACGGGAACTCAAGAGGGTGTAACATACTACCTTCCCGAAACCAAGGTCAATATACTCTTCGAGGCAATCTGCATCAAGAGAACCCCCGGAGAATTCAGCCGTTATGCCGAGAGATATCTCCGCGTAAAGGACGTGATAAAGGAGGCCAATGTCGAATGGATGCTTACAGGGACATCCGTAGAGCTGACCGGCCAACCTTCACCCGAAAAGATGTTCACCATAAAACTAAATGGCAGCAAGGCAAGCAACATAACACTTGACAAGCAGGGTATCATAGCTGCCATAAATACGAAGGTTCCCACTCAAGAAGAGATAACAGAGGAAACCGGAATTGCCACTGTTGACAAGAAACCAGGAGAGGATGCAAACAAGTACATGACAGAAGAGATGCTGCACGCAACATCCACTGCAAAACTTGCCGAGCTGACAGCAAAAGAGATATACTCAATAAGGGAAAGCAAGCTGGCTATAACAAGAGGACAGGCAGAGAACATGCCAAAAGACGGATATGCCATTGAACTTATACTCGACGAACTGGACAAGCAGGAGCAGGCACTTACAGAGCTATTTGTAGGACGCACCGACACCATAACACATAGCAAGTGCATAACCATCAAACCCAGCGAGAAATGCGACACCGCCAAGGCTGTCCTGCTACGTTTTTCACGCAAGTTGGGTTTCCTTGACAAGGACAACCTTGCAGGTGAACCTGTATACTACAATCTCCGCGACCTGCAAAGTGTGAAGCTCCCGACACCCGAAGAGATTGCAAAGATTAAGCCTCTCAAGAAAGAGGGTATATGCTACAACATACCCGGCAAGGCAGAGTTGGAGCTATACACAGGCTCCAGGATGATACTTAAAGAGGAAATCCCCGTTGCGCAATTGGGAACTACAGAGATTCTCTCAAAGAGCCTGTTCAACAAGAGCAACACCACAGAGGTGATTTTTGATACCGCGACAGGCGGAATCACCAGCATAGAAAAGAGATAAAGTATAACAAATAATATAAGAAGAAGATGTTTGAAAACTTAAGCGAGAGATTAGAACGTTCATTTAAAATACTAAAAGGAGAGGGCCGCATTACCGAGGTAAACGTGGCCGAGACACTGAAGGACGTGCGCAAGGCACTCCTCGACGCCGACGTGAACTACAAGGTCGCAAAGACCTTTACCGATACAGTAAAGAACAAGGCCATCGGCCAGAACGTGCTCACATCGATACACCCCAGCCAGTTGATGGTAAAGATCGTGCATGACGAACTTACCGCACTTATGGGTGGCGAGACAGCCGAGATAAACTACGAGGGGCACCCTGCCGTAATACTGATGTCAGGTCTCCAGGGTAGCGGTAAGACCACATTCTCATCAAAGCTTGCCAACTACCTCAAGAAGAAGAAAAACCGCAATCCGTTACTCGTCGCGTGCGACGTTTACCGCCCCGCAGCCATCGACCAGCTCAAGGTACTGGGTGAAAGCATCGGTGTTCCGGTATACAGCGAGCCCGACAGCAAAGACCCTGTACAGATTGCCCTCAACGCGATAAAAGAGGCCAAGGCAAAGAGCTACAACCTTGTAATCATCGATACCGCCGGCCGTTTGGCTGTCGACGAGGCGATGATGCAGGAGATTGCAGCCATCAAGGAGGCAGTGAACCCCACAGAGACACTCTTCGTTGTCGACTCAATGACAGGTCAGGATGCCGTGAACACCGCCAAGGAGTTCAACGACCGCCTCGATTTCACAGGTGTCATCCTCACCAAACTCGACGGCGACACACGTGGCGGTGCCGCGCTTTCTATCCGCACAGTTGTGACAAAGCCCATCAAGTTCATCGGTACAGGCGAAAAGATGGAGGCCATAGACCAGTTCCACCCCAGCCGTATGGCCGACCGCATCCTGGGCATGGGTGACGTCGTTTCACTTGTTGAGCGCGCACAGGAGCAGTTCGATGAGGAGCAGGCAAAGAAACTGCAGCGCAAACTCGCGCGTAACCTATTCGATTTCAACGACTTCCTTGCACAGATTGAGCAAATAAAGAAAATGGGTAACATCAAGGATCTCCTTGGCATGATACCCGGCATAGGAAAAGCCGTAAAGGACATGGACATTGATGACAACGCCTTCAAGGGTGTAGAAGCCATCATACGTTCAATGACTCCAAAGGAGCGTGCCAACCCGGATATCATCAACAACTCGCGCAAGGAGCGCATTGCCCGCGGCAGTGGAACAACACTACAGGAGGTGAACCGTCTGATGAAGCAGTTCGAGCAGATTCGCAAGACAATGAAGACCGTTGCAGGCGGCAAGTTCCCAGGAATGATGCCCGGAATGGGAAGAAGATAAGCGGACGATAGCCTATAGATAAGAAGATTGTTTAACACCAAAAGCCATACACTATGCAGATTATTGATGGAAAAGCTGTTGCGGCAGCAATCAAGAAAGAGATTGCCCAAGAAGTCGATAGCATTATCGCCAACGGAGGCAAACGCCCACACCTGGCAGCCATCCTCGTCGGACACGACGGTGGCAGCGAAACATACGTAGCCAACAAGGTCAAAGCCTGCGAAGAGTGTGGCTTCACCTCAACACTCATACGCTACGAGGCCGATGTCACTGAGGAAGAGCTGCTCAAGAAGGTCGACGAGCTGAACAACGACAGCGATGTGGACGGTTTCATCGTGCAGTTACCGCTTCCAAAGCACATCGACGAGCAGAAGATTACCGAAGCTATCGACTACCGCAAGGATGTCGACGGTTTTCACCCCGTAAATGCGGGTCGCCTTGCCATAGGACTCCCCTGTTTCCTGTCGGCAACACCCAACGGAATAATGGAGCTGCTCGCACGTTACAACATCGACACCAAAGGCAAGAAATGTGTTGTACTGGGCCGCAGCAACATTGTAGGCAAGCCTATGGCAAACCTTATGATGCAAAAGCAGATACCCGGTGACGCTACCGTGACAGTGTGCCACAGCCACACCGAAAACATTGCCGATGAGTGCCGCCGTGCCGACATCATCATTGCAGCGTTAGGCCAGCCCCATTTCCTCAAGGCCGACATGGTAAAGGAAGGAGCAGTAGTCATTGACGTGGGCACTACACGTGTTCCCGACGCAACACGCAAGAGCGGTTTCCGCCTGTGCGGCGATGTCGACTACGAGAACGTGGCACCCAAGTGCTCATATATCACCCCGGTGCCCGGTGGTGTTGGACCTATGACAATAGTGTCGCTAATGAAGAACACCTTGCTTGCAGGCAAGCGTGAAATATACAAGTAAGAAGCTGTTTTAATTTGAAAAAGAGACTTCTCATACTTACAATATATTGCGCCATAGCGGTAGTTACCGCTATGGCGCAATATATCCCTACCCCATTACAGAAGGTAAACCTGCTGTTCGCCGGTGACATCATGCAGCACGAGGCACAGCTCAATGCGGCAAGAAGGCCCGACGGCACATACAGTTTCTCAGGCAATTACCGTTACATAAAGGATTTCATAGGTTCAGCCGATATTGCCGTAGGCAATTTAGAGACACCCGTCGGGAAGAGCGGCTTCAGCGGATACCCGTCATTCTGCGCCCCCGACAGTTTCCTTTACGCCGCAACCGATGCCGGATTCGACGTCATGCTCTTCGCAAACAACCACTGCCTCGACAAAGGCAAGAGCACTGCACTCTACACACTGGACCTTATGGACAGCATAGGCATCAGGCACTGCGGAGTATACCGTGATGCCAATGACCGCAAAAGCCGTTATCCGCTGATTATAAACAAGAACGGAGTTAATGTAGCAATACTCAACTACACATATGGCACAAACGGAAGGGAAGTCCCCGCACCGATGATTGTAAACCTCATTGACAAGGAGATAATCAAACGCGACATCATTGATGCAAAATTCAAGAACCCAGACATAATCATCGCCTGCATGCACTGGGGCGACGAGTATGTGAGCCTGCCACCGCAAAGGATAAAGGAGCTTGCCGACTGGCTTCTTGAGCAAGGCGTTGACCACATCATAGGCAACCACCCCCACGTCATACAGCCTATGGAGTTACGTTTTGACGAGAAAGAGTGCAACTACAATGCCGTTGTATATTCCACAGGCAACCTGCTGTCGAACATGTCACTGCGCCGTACCGACGGAGGAGCGATGATAGGCGTGGAACTTACCAAGATCCTGAACTACACCCGTGTATCCTCTCTCGGCTACATGCTTACGTGGATAGCGCCCAAGGAGGCAGACGGCAGACGCGACTTCACCATATACCCGGCTGCAACGACCACCATAACAGGCAGCCCAAGAGCAAAAGAAAAACTGCAGCTGTTCATCAATGACAGCCGCACACTATTGGAAAAACATAATAAAGGGGATATTAAGGAACTGCTCACAGATTCCGTAAAGGTCACTCTCTGACAAACCTCTTGCCGTTCCATCGATAGACAATCCCGTGCAGAAGCGGTTTTAGAAGAGTTGCATCGCTCTCGTCCATATAATCAGGCATCGTATATTCAGCCGTCATGATGTTCCCTTTTTCCGACAACGACATCTTAACAAGGTATATATCACATCTGTCGGCATAACGGGCAGCACTGTCGGGTGAAATGAAGAAATCGACAATTGCAGGCGCATCAAAGAAATCCGCGGCAGACAGTCTGTTCCATTCGGTATCATAGAACTCAATACGGCTACCTGCAGCCTCTGCCTTTACACTTTTCACCACGCATACAATAGTATCACCTCCATAAGGCAGGCACTTTGCCTGCACAGAAGATACCGACGTCGGCTCCAGCAACATGTAATCGGCGGTAAGCGTTTTCATACGGCACACTCCACCCAGGCGGTTGGAAACCTTGGCTTCCATTCCGGCATCGATGTAGTCTACACAGTCGGCACGGTTATTCATTGTAAGCAACGGGAATATACCATCGGGTGCACTCATGAAAAGCGCACGCATACTCTGGGCATGGAGAACATCCACTCCACAGCACAGCAGAAGAAGCGATATAAATAGCAATTTTTTCATTTCGAGCCCAAATATAGGAAGAATAATCCAATAATTATCAACACAAGGTCAATTGCCTTGCTTTTAAGGTTCTTTTCATGCAACAGGAATGCCCCGAATGCGAAAGACACCACCACGCTGCCCCTGCGTATCATGGAGACAACAGCTATGAGTGCGCCCTCCTGCGCAAGAGACGAGAAGTAACAGAAGTCGGCAAATCCCAGGAAGAGGGATATCATAGGTATTGCCCAACTCCAGTGGAACTTACGTCCCCGCTGGGCAGGCCAAAAGGCATTGAGCAGCAGAGCGATGCAGCCCATCAGGATACATTGGTAGAGGTTGAACCACGACTGCACTAAGATAGGCTCCAACGAGCGCATAAGGAACTTGTCGTACAAGGCACTCACCGCACCGAACAGTGCCGCAAGCGCCACAAAAGCCACCCAACGGTTACTTGTAAAATGTATCCCTTCACGCTTTCCGCTGCGGCTCAGCAGAAACACCGACAGTATAGCTATTACAACGCCAATCCACTGGTAAAGGTTAAGCGTCTCGCCAAAAAGCAACAGAGCGCCCAACAGCACAATCACAGGACGTGTCGATTGAATGGGAGATACAATTGTAATAGGCAGATGTTTGATACCGATATAGCCGCATAGCCACGAGCTGAGCACAATCACAGCCTTTAGCAGAAGCAGCAGATGCGTCTCAATGCCTGCCTCCGGAACAAACAGAGGACCGTTCTCTATCACTCCCGTGCGCGACAGCACAATGAAAGGGGCAAACAGCAACGTAGAGAAAAGAGTATTCAGGAAGAGCACCGCCACAACAGAGTTATCCTTTAGCGACACCTTCTTGAAGAAGTCATAACAGCCCAACAAAGCTGCCGACATAAAAGCAAGCAGAGCCCACATCATAGGAAAATGTCATCAGGATATTTCACATCTACAAGAAACAGCGCCTCACCCATGGCCGAGTCACCCGCCTCGCCACGCGCCTTGTTCTCAATCACAGCCCTGAAGCCGTCGAGTGTCAGCTTTCCGCGCCCCACAAGCAGCAATGTACCCACAATGGCACGCACCATGTTACGCAGGAACCGGTCGGCTTCAATCTCAAAGACCCATTCATTGTCGCTCACCTGACGCCAACGGGCAAAAGTCACCTTGCAGTTGTTGGTCTTCACATCGGTATGCAGTTTGCTGAAGCTGGTAAAATCGGTGTACTCGTACAGTATTTCCGCAGCACGGTTCATGGCCTCGAAATCGACACCGGGCAACACCCTGCATGCGTACCGACGCGCAAAAGGCGATTTGGCAGTAACCACACGGTAGTTATACCGGCGCGAGAGGGCATCGAAACGGGCGTGTGCATCGTCCTTGACACGGCGCACATCGCTTACCGCAATGTCGGGCGGCAGAATCTTGTTCAGCTTATACACCAACTGGGCACAATCGGCCTCGCACGGGAAATCGCCGTGCGCCACCATACAGGCAGCGTTCACGCCGGCATCGGTGCGGCCGGCACCCACAAGCGGCACAGGCTGGCGCACAAGCTTTGCAAGCGCCTCCTCAAGCACCTGCTGCACGGTTATGGCATTCGGCTGTACCTGCCAACCGTGATATGCCGCCCCGTCATAAGAGAAATATATGAAATAGCGGAACATTATATCTCGTTCTTCAGTATGAATGTATGGCATGCTGCAAGACCGGCAGTCTCGGTGCGCAGGCGTGAGCTTCCAAGACTCACAGGCCTGTAACCCGCCTTTACGGCAAGCTCAACCTCCTCGGGGCTGAAATCACCCTCGGGCCCCACAAGTATCGTAACATCCTCGCCCGGTTGCAGCACCTCTTTCAGCAACACCCTCTCGCTGTCGTAGCAGTGTGCTATGAACTTCGCCCCGGGACGTTCTTCGGCAATGAAACGTTTGAAGTCGGTCATTTCACCCACCGCAGGCTTGCAGTACTTGAGCGATTGCTTCATGGCAGATACCACAATGCGCTCCACACGCTCGGTCTTCACCACCTTACGCTCCGAGAAGCGGCAGTTGAGGAAGGTGATGGCATCGAGCCCGATCTCCGTAGCCTTCTCGGCAAGCCACTCTATGCGGTCCATATTCTTTGTCGGGGCAATGGCAAGGTGGAACGTGCCGTTCCAGTTCTTTGGCATATCCACAGGCTCCACGGCCTTCACATAGCAATGCTTGCCTGCTATCGATGCCACCTCGGTCCTGTAAAGGTTTCCGCGGCCATCGGTCACATCCAAAGCATCACCCACAGCAAGACGCAGCACACGCAGAGCGTGAGCCGCCTCCTCGTCCGACAGTTCCCAGCCGCCGGCAATATCAGGTACATAAAAAAGTGCCATATTTATCTATTCGTGTTTTTCATTATCAGTTGTGTGGCGCGAGTCAATCTCCTCCTTCAGTTTCATCGCCAGTTCATAGTTCTCGGCTTTTACAGCATTATCCATTGCCGTGCGCAAGGTATCCTCGTCAGCAGCCGTAATGGGGATAGATATAGCCCCGTTCATTTCATCGCGTATGCACATGCGGTTAAGCAGCTCATCCTCAATATATATAGGCACCCCTGCACGCAGTGCTATGGCAATTGCATCACTTGTGCGCGAATCTACATCCTGCACCTCCTCACCCCTTACATAGTGCAGTTTCGCATGGAAAGTACCGTCGTTTATACCGTCAATAAGTACATACTGCAGCTCAATACCGAAGGCACTTGCCAAAGAGCCGAACAGGTCGTGCGTGAGAGGACGTCCTGGCTCAACTCCACGCAAGGCAAACACTATAGCCTGCGTCTCGATGAAACCCAGAGCCACAATGATCTTGCGCAGCCCCTCCTTCTCCTGCAACAACAGTACCTGAGCCCTGCGGTCAGTTACCTTTGACATTATATCTGCAATAAAAAGTTCTACCATAATATTACTCCTTTTTCTCTTTAAAAACCAGTGCAAACAGCACCGCCACCACCAGCGCATAGCCAGCAAATACCAACCAGGCGGCCGTCCAGCCTTGGAAGTCTGTCTGGTGTGCAGTAAAATGGTTCACCACACCCTGTGCAGCCACCACACCCACCGATGCTCCAAGACCGTTAGTCATCAGCATGAACAGGCCCTGTGCACTCGAGCGTTGCCCCTCGGGCACCTCCTTGTCCACAAACAGCGAGCCCGAGATATTGAAAAAGTCAAAGGCCACGCCATAGACAAGCATCGACAGCACAAAGAGCAGCACTCCCGGCATACCCGGGTCACCGATGGCAAAGAACCCGAAGCGGAACACCCATGCAACCATTGCCACAAGCATCACCCTCTTTATCCCGAACCTCTTTAGGAAGAAAGGGATAAGCAGAATGCACAGAATCTCCGACATCTGCGACAGCGATATGAGCACGTTCGTATGCTCCACCGCGAATGTCCCTGCATATTCCTCATAAGCCCCGAATCCGCTTATGAAGGTGTTGGCATAACCGTTCGACACCTGCAAGGCCGCACCCAGCAGCATCGCAAAGATAAAGAACAGCGCCATACGTCGTACGCGGAACAGCCTGAAAGCATCGAGCCCCAGCAACGACACCAACGAGCGACGCCCACCCGTTGCACCTACCGGACAAGGAGGCAATGTCAGGGAGTAGAGCGCTACCGCCACGCCCCACACCGCCGAGGCAAAGAACTGGTTGCAGTCATTCTGGAAGCCGGTGACATCCACCAGCAACATCGAGACCACAAAACCCACAGTGCCGAACACCCTTATCGGCGGGAACGCCTTCACCGTGTCGAGCCCCGCCCTGCCGAGCACGCTGTACGACACAGAGTTCGACAGCGCCAAGGTAGGCATATAAAAGGCAACAGCCAAAGTATATGTCCAAAAAATGTCATTGAACGCCACTGTCGTACCCTCAGTCATACCTATGTAGCCCGTTATTCCCATAAACAGGGCCGCCATGGCATGACAGAATGCAAGCATACGCTGCGCCGGCACCCATCGGTCGGCAATTATACCCACTATGGCAGGCATAAAGATTGACACTATACCCTGCACCGAGTAGAACCAGCCAATACTGCTGCCCATACCCACGCTGCCCAGGTAACGTCCCATCGAGGTGAGGTAAGCACCCCAGACAGCAAACTGCAAGAAACTCAACACCACAAGCCTGACCTTCACATTCGAATACCGCATATCCACATTTTTTTATTGCCGCAGACACCGTGGCTGTTACCGCCAGGTTCCTGAGCAACTTGTTAGTTTATAATAGTTATCTCCTTACAAACCAACATAACTGCGGATTGGTTCACAGCCTCAGCGCAACACAATATCAGTGATCACCTGCGCCTTCACGTGGTCATTGAGCCTTTTCACAAGCGACTTGCGGTTCATCAGCAGCTCCTGACGGAGCACCGACGAAGTCACCTTGACAAAGAGCACCTGGTTATATATCTTCAAATCCTTTGTATACATCTGCACAGCCTTGCCCAGCACCTGTGACCATGCCTGTATAAGCCTGTATTCGTTGAGAGGTGTCTCTATCCCCTCCTCGCGGCATGTTACACGTACCAGTTCAGCTATTGATTTTATTTCTCCTCTTTTCATTTCATTCAAATCGGTTCAACTTTATTTGATAATACTTGCTATTCGCAACCCGCGTGGGATGAATTTCATCCATCCTACACGCGACCTATTGCTGCAAGCATTATCGAAGCCCGTGGCTTTCTCCTCTTTTCATTTCATTCAAATAGGTTCACATTATTTGACAACACTTGCCTGCCGCGACCCGCATTGCACATATAGAATATCTCCCCTCCGGTCTGCGACCACCTCCCCACACGTGGGGGAGGAGCTTTATTCAAGTTTCAATTGACCAATTCCCGTTTTTAGTTGCTCCACATTTCATGGGGACATTGCGAGCCACAGCACTGCATTGCTTTCAGCGAGCTTTGTCTGCGCTC
>CALCEC010000045.1 GCA_937900095.1 uncultured Bacteroidales bacterium
CTCACAAGTCGCAAGCGACATTCCTCGGTCACGCAAAATTTGCCTCAAACAACTTGTCGTCCAAACATCGGGTTGCAATGTTCTTGAGGATACTCGTAGGACAGATGATGATACTCATCTTCTGTTGACAGGACAAAAGGGATACAGCAAACAGGCACATTCTGCCAAAATGTCAGTTGGGAACAACTGGCATTTTTTTTGTTTATATAATGTAGAACGCTCCTGCCGTTTATGCGCAGGACATAATTATGTATCATAAACTAAAAAAATTATAATATGCAGAAAGGTAACATTGGGGTAACGACTGAAAACATCTTCCCCGTAATCAAGAAGTTCTTGTATAGCGACCACGAGATTTTCCTCCGTGAGATTGTTTCTAACGCAATCGATGCCACACAGAAGCTCAAGACCCTGCACGAGAAGGGCGAGTTCAAGGGTGAGCTCGGTTCGCCAAGAGTTAGGGTCACTCTCGGCAGCGACACAATCACCGTAAGCGACAACGGTATCGGATTAACAGCCGAGGAGATCGAGAAGTACATCAACCAGATTGCCCTCTCGGGCGCAACAGACTTCCTTGAGAAGTACAAGGACAGTGCAAACAACATCATCGGACACTTCGGTCTCGGTTTCTACTCGGCATTCATGGTGTCAAAGAAGGTGGAGATTGTGACAAAGTCATACCGTGACGGCGCACAGGCTGTGAAATGGAGTTGCGACGGCAGCCCCGAATACACTCTTGAGGAGGTTGAGAAGGCCGAGCGCGGTACTGACATCATCATGTACATTGACGAGGACAGCAAGGAGTTCCTGAGCGAGAGCCGCATCAGCGCCATCCTTAACAAATACTGCCGCTTCTTGCCCGTTGAGATTGCATTCGGCAAGAAGAAGGAGTGGAAGGACGGCAAGCAGGTTGATACCGACGAGGACAACATCATCAATGACACTACCCCGCTGTGGACACGCAAGCCAAGCGAGCTGAAGGACGATGATTACAAGGAGTTCTACCGCAAGCTCTACCCAATGAGCGATGAGCCGCTCTTCTGGATTCACCTGAACGTGGACTTCCCGTTCAACCTTACCGGTATACTCTATTTCCCAAAGGTAAAGAGCAACCTCGAGCTCCAGAAGAACAAGATACTTTTGTTCTGCAACCAGGTATATGTGACCGACGAGGTCGAAGGTATCGTTCCCGACTTCCTCACATTGATGCACGGTGTGATTGACTCACCCGACATCCCGCTCAACGTGTCACGTTCTTATCTGCAGAGCGACTCCAATGTAAAGAAAATCTCTACATATATCTCAAAGAAGGTGTCGGACCGCTTGCAGCAGATATTCAAGAGCGACCGCAAGGAGTTCGAGGAGAAGTGGAACGACCTAAAGATCTTCATCCACTACGGCATGCTTACCGAGGAGGATTTCTATGACAAGGCAAGCAAGTTCGCGCTGTTGCAGGACACAGACGGCACAAAGTACACCTACGAGGAGTACAACAAGCTCATTGCCGGCGAGCAGACCGACAAGGAGGGCAACGTGATATACCTCTACTCGAACGACAAGGAGAAGGAGTTCAGCTTCATCGACAACGCAAAGAACAAAGGCTACAATGTGTTGCTTATGGACGGCCAGCTTGACGTGGCACTCATCAGTCTGTTGGAGCGCAAGTTCGAGAAGGCACGCTTCACACGTGTAGACAGCGACACTGTTGAGAACCTCATTGTAAAGGAGGAGCAGAAGATGAGCATCCTTGCCGAGAACAAGAGAGAGGTGCTCACAGGCATCTTCGAGAGCCAGCTGCCACAGATGAAGAAGAGAGAGTTCCACGTGATGACACAGGCTATGGGCGAGAACGGTGCCCCTGTGATGATTACACAGGCAGAGTATATGCGCCGTATGAAGGAGATGGCAGCCATACAGCCCGGCATGTCGTTCTACGGTGAGATGCCCGATATGTTCAACGTGCTGCTGAACGAGGAGCATCCTCTCATCAAGCGCGTGCTTGAGAATGCCGAGAAGGAGTGTGCAGAGAAGCTGCAGCCTGTTGACGAGAAGAAAGCAGCAAAAGAGAGCCGCCGCAAGGAGCTCTACGATGCACGCAACGGCAAGAAAGAGGACGAGGTACCGCAGAGCGAGAAGGACGAGCTCTTTGAGATTGAGAAAGAGATTACAGCCGCCAAGAGCGAGAAAGAGGCTATCCTTGCCGAGTATGCAGCCGGTGACAACACTGTGAAACAGCTCATTGACATCACCCTGCTGCAGAACAACATGCTCACAGGCGAGGCACTAAACAACTTCGTCAAGCGCAGCATAGAGCTGATGAAGTAATGCCGTGAATAGCATGGCAATTATAATCGCAAAGAATCGAGGCCACTTTTATTAGTGACCTCGATTCCGTTTTATTATGGTAGTTACAGACAGAATGTGTAGAATAGCCCGTATGATTCTACTCAAAGACAGGAAGAATATTTGAATCCGATGCAACACGCATTGATAGTTCAATTTCATAACGTGTACATTTACTCTCGGCAAGCTGTGGCAGTGCGTCAAGAGAGAAATATCCACAATCGACAGTCTCGTGATTTACCTTGAACTCTCCACCGACAACCTCACAAAGGACGAAAGCCTTGCACACATTATAAGGGAAAGGAGGAGTATTGTGACTGTTCCTGTCGAGTAATGCAAGCAGACGTACCGGCCTTACATCAAGCCCGGCCTCCTCATATACCTCCTTAACCACGTTGGATGCTACAGTCTGGTTGGCATCGATCCAACCACCGGGCAAAGACCACAAGCCACAGGCCTCCTGCACGAGCAGAACCTTCCCTTCTTTTATGATTACTCCACGAGAATCCATCTTGGGAGTCTGATATCCAGTCTCGTTACAGAAGAGGGACTTGACCTTCTCCATGGGAGTGTCACTGCCTACACTCATCATCTCGGCAGCAATCTCACGCACACGGTTGAAGCGTTCGATGTCATAAACATCTTTGCAATAAGCAAGGGCCGATTGGGATATAAACTGTAACTCTTTGGCCCACTCTACCCATTTATGGTTGTCTATAGTATCCATAAACCAGAATTACATATCAAAGGTCGGTATGTACCAACCGTGCACAAACATCTTTTATCTTTACGAACTCCTGCTCAAAATTGGGTGTAAGCACCCCTTTGCCGATAACATCGTTCACCTCGCTGATAGTCCAGAAGCGTCCGCCGTCGAGTTCCTCGCTCGGCTTCACCTCACCATCGTATACAGCCATATATACATATACCAATTCCTTCTCACGTTCGCTCTCGAATTGGTATTCCATTATGAACCGTGGGATAAAACCGGTTATTCCCAACTCCTCACGCACTTCGCGACGGAGCGCATCAATGACACTCTCTCCATAATCAATGTGCCCGCCAACTGCAGTATCCCATTTACCGGGCTGTATATCTTTCCACAACGGACGTTGTTGCAGATAGATTTCCCCTGCGCTGTTGAAGAGATGTAGATGCACTACCGGATGCAGCAGCTTACTTCCATTATGACACTCGCCACGCGTAGCACGTCCTATGGTATTGCCTTCGGCATCCACTATAGGGAAGAGTTCCTGATTGTTGTCAGCATTCATAGTTTACGCATTTTTTCAAGTATTATTGCAACCTCGCGTTCCATCGGAGGAATAGGCACTACACGGTATGCAGGAAGTTCGGGATGAAGGACCACCAGGTTCATACGGCTCACTCTCAGGCCATAGTTCTTCTGCAACATATAACGGTAGAGGTTCTGCTGCAGACAATAGTGGCTATAAGAAGTGTCAGTAAGGTGTTCAAGACCATTTAGACCGTTTGCCCATGGATTACGCTCTGTAGGGTCAATCTTGTTGCTTCGTTTCCAGTCATAAATCTCGTATGTGCCGTCAGAGCAAGCACAAACAAAATCAAGTGTTCCTGCCATACGCGCATCAGCATCGTATATGCGCCACTCGGTTCGGAAAGGCACAAACGAGGTGTTTCTCTCAAAAGCCTTGAAGTAGCTCCACTCGCGTGAGATGTCAAGCGCATGAGAGCACTTAACATAATTGCCTTGATAGCTTACTTCACACAACAGATCGGGTATATCCTTGCCGTTAAGGTAATCCTCAATCTGTTTGTGGAGGAATGTTCCGGCCTGGCTGGCCACACACCCCTTTGACTCCCACACCTCGCGCAATTTGGCGGCTTCCAGTTCGTTGCCGCAGCACTTTTTGAGACTGATGCCTACAGCATCGAACTCCCTGAAGAATTTCGAGACGATGTTGCTGACCGAGCTGAATACAACACCGCCGAGCGAATAGATGTGCTCCTCTTCATTGAAGGAGAGCTTTCCGTCCTGCTCAAAAGTTATATCTGAACCATTAAGATTTCTATTTATCATATAAGTATAGTCTTTTCAAATTAGTGCATAATCTTGTAAAGCAGCTCACGCATTATCTCACCGTCAGGCAATGCAGCGCCTTCTGCACCTTTGGACTGTGCATCGGCAAGACGTATGAGATGAAGCACCTCCATCACATGCATTGCACGATAGTTACGCATGGCCTTGAGATAATCACCTACGCCCCAGCTGCTCTTGAGACCGAGGAACTCTGCAACACCGCGTTCGGTCTTCTCGGGGGCATAGTAACACATCATAAGGTTCGAAAAGAAGCTGAACAGCAAAGCAAGTGTCATCTGTATCGGGTTCTTCTTGGGATTCTGCGCGAAGTAGTTTATTATCTTGTTTGCCTTGTAGACATCCTTGTTTACTATGGCATTCTGCAACTCGAAATTGTTGTACTCCTTGCTTATTCCGATATGTTCCTCCACAAGCTCCGGAGTGATGGCTGTTGCACCTTGTGGAAGAGAAATCGAGAGTTTGTCTATCTCGCCTGCAATGCGGGATAGGTCGGCACCTATCGACTCGCGCAGCATAAGCACCGACTTCGGGTCGGCTGTGAGCCCCTTCTCATTGAGGTAAGAGCTGATGAATGACGGTAGATGGTCCTCACGGAATTTCTTTGTATCAAGTACTACACCATTGCGGTCGACCTCGGTAGCCACCTTTTTACGTTTATCCAGCGAGCCGTTCTTGTGCGCAAAAACAAGGACCGTGGTGGGTTGAGGATTCTGCAAATAATATATGAGGTTATCGATATTCTTGAGCGCCTGTGCTTCCTTAACGACAACAACCTGACGTTCTGCCATCATGGGGAAACGCTTGGCTGTGTTTATGACGGTGTCGATATCGGTCTCAAGCCCATAGAAAACAGTGAGGTTGAAGTCACGTTCAATCTCCGTAAGAGCGTTTTCAATAATATAGTCTGTAATCTTGTCGGTGAAGTAACCTTCTTCACCCATAAGATAGTATACGGGACGGTAAACACCGCTCCTGAGTTCCGACATTATGCTTTCGTATGTATATTTCGCCATAAATCAATTTGAATTCGTATATTTGCGCTAAATTATACAAAGATAATAAATGTTGTCATTAAACTTACCCAAATACGAAACAAAAATCTGCGAGCGTGACGGGAAACTGCAAATTTTCGACCCGCTACGCAAATGCCACGTAGCACTCACACCCGAGGAGTGGGTAAGGCAACACTTTGTAAATTTCCTGATAGAATCAAGAGGGTTCCCGGCAGCACTGATGGCCAACGAGGTTACAATAACAGTAAACGGCATGAAACGCCGTTGCGACACCGTTGTGTACGACAGACAGTTGCAACCGAGGGTTATCGTGGAGTATAAGGCGCCCACAGTAAAAATCACCAAGGAGGTGTTTGCACAGATATCACGCTATAATCTCACGCTCAAGGTAGATTATCTGATTGTAAGCAACGGCCTACAACATTACTGTTGCAGGATGGATTATCCGAACAACAGCTACAGTTTCCTGCAGGAGATTCCCGAATATGCAAAAATAGTGCAGACTGGATAATCCTGACTGCACTATTTCCCGATAACTCCTTCCGGCCACATCTATCACCTGTTAAGTTTAGTCATTATACGCAATTTAGCCACCATCTCATCATCGAGCGTTGCCGTAGCACTACCCTGACGACGTGTGCGGCATTTGGCAAGAGTCATTCCATAAGGATTGAGGATTACGCTGTGTCCCTTATATGTACCGTACTCATCGGTACCCACACGGTTGCTTGCAGCAACATAACACATATTCTCTATTGCCCTGGCACGTACAAGCGTGTCCCACGCAAGCAGACGGCTGTCGGGGAAGTTGGCGGCAATGAGCAGCAGGTCATACTCTGCCTTGTTGTAAAGGAAAAGAGGGAAACGGAGGTCGTAGCATATTGCAGGACGTATACGAATTCCACGCCAATGCCAGATAACCTTGCCCTCACCTGGTTCAAACACCTTGTCCTCACCACTGTATTCAAAGAGATTATGCTTGTCGTACTGCCCGACAATGCCCTCAGGAGTGATGAAATACATCCTGTTGTAATACTTGCCGTTCTCATGTGTCATTACCGGGACAGCTATGGCGGCATCCAGTTCGGCTGCAATGCGCTTCATGGCCAGCACTGTAGGGCCTTCAACCTCCTCGGCAACACCTTGAGGTTGCATACAGAAACCTGTAGAACACATCTCGGGGAGCAGATATATATCAGAGTGCTCTGCTGCCATAATCAGTTTCTTGATGCGCTCAATGTTTGTTTGTACATCTTTCCAGGCTATATCTTGTTGTATTACCGTTACTTTCATATTATCATTTGTTTTTGCAGATGCGAAGATACATCTTTTAGAATTCACATCAAAATGGCAGCTCAAGGAAAGGCAGCTTACGGATGCTAAAAAAAACAATCCGGTCAGCTGACCGGATTGTTATAATATGGGATATAAAATATTTTATGAATACATGAATCGGCGGATACTCTGCTTTGGAGTCTTCTCGAACTGGTCGCGACGGATTTCCGTATATCCGATTTTGCTGTAAGCAGCAAGGTCGGTATTCAGAGCCAACACATTCTTGTCAACCAGCTGCTCAATCTGCTCGCTGCTAAGGCCATCCTTCTTTGCTGCCTCATAGTCAGCAACCACCAATGCCACGAGGGCATTCTTACGGCCTACCACCAATGATTCGATTACATATGGAAGGTTGTTGATCTTATCCTCAATCTCCTCTGGATAGATATTCTGTCCGCTACCGGTAAGAATCATATTCTTGCAACGTCCCTTAATGAATAGGTTATCGCGCCTGTCAAAAATTCCCATATCACCGGTCTTGAGCCAGCCATCATTTGTAAATGCAGCCTTTGTCGCCTCCTCATTGTTATAATATCCGAGCATCACTGCGTCACCCTTCACCTGGATCTCTCCAAGGACACGGCGTGGATTAGCCGAGTCGATACGCACCTGGATAGGATGCGCCTTTGTACCGCAGGAGTACTTCACATACTCGTCCTTATCGCGGTATGAAATGAGCGGACCGCACTCTGTCATACCATAGCCTACTGTATATGGGAACTTCATACGCTTGAGAAGATCCTCGACCTCACGGTTGAGGGCTGCACCGCCGATGATTACACCTACTGTAAAATTGTTACCAAATGCAGCAAGCAACGATTTCTTTATCTTGTTCAGGACAATCCTGTCAAGACCGGGTATCTTCAGCAACAGCTTTGCCGGGAACTTGCGTGTAACAGGGAACACCTTTGACTTGAAGATCTTCTCAATTACCAAAGGTACTGTAAGGAACATAAACGGCCTTACAACAGCAAGACCACCTATCAAGCGTGCAGGCGTAGGCTTGCCTGGCATAACGAACAGATGACAACCGCTTGAAAGCGGGAAGAGCACGTCGAAAGCCTGTCCGAACATATGAGCCATTGGAAGGATAGCGAACACGTGGCCACCCCTACACTCCGGGACAATGCTCAAGCCGAACTCAAGATTAACTGAGAGTGAACGCGCAGGGAGCACTACACCCTTTGATGTAGCACTTGTCGTACCTGAAGTAAAGCTGATTTCAGCCACATCCTCCATGCCGAAACTATCATTATAATAGTTGATATCGGAAGGTGTGAGACCATTGGGGTATTTCTTGGTATAAAGTTTCTCTATATCTGCACATACAGCAGAGAGCGTCTTTGCCGAGTCACGTACCACATTGAACCCCTTGATGTCTATTACTCCAACAAAATCCTCATTGGTCTCCATTCTGGCATAGTTTGCCACATCCACGTTCATACCCCTGATGGCAACGTCATCGACGATGAGCATGCGGCAATCAGAGAATGCACTGAGCTCCGACACAGCAGCGGGAAGGAAATCGGGGAGGAAAGGAACTGTAACAGCACCATATGTCAATGTTGCGTAATATGCAATGACCCATTCCGCAGAGTTACGTGCATAAAGGGCAACCTTGTCACCCTTTACTATACCCATCTCCTCAAAGATGATGTGGTACCTTGCAATGTTTTCCGCAAGCTGACCGTATGTATAGGTCTCCTTTCCGAAATTTGTCACAGCAGGCAAATCCCAATTATTCTTGACAGAATCATTGAAATAACTTACTAAGTGTCTCATATATATTGATAGTATGATTGATTGTCAGGATTTAAATCCGATGCAAAGTTCTATCTTTTTTTTCAATTGGCAAAGCTTTTTTGCACAAATCAGCACAATTTGTGCAAAAAATCATCAATAAAAGCCCGTTGCTTTAACTTTCACTGACACCAAACCTAATTAAAAGACTATTTTTCGGTGAAGATACAAAAAAAATGAGAGTATGCGCGCATACTCTCATTTTTAACATTATATTCGGAACTTATGAATACATAAAACGACGGATACTCTGCTTTGGAGTCTTCTCGAACTGGTCGCGACGTATCTCGGTGTAACCGATTTTACTATACGCTGCAAGTTCTGCGTTAAGGGCGAGAACATTCTCGTCAATGAGTTTCTCTACCTGCTCATCGCTCAAGCCATCCTTCTTTGCAGCATCGTAGTCGGCCACAACCAATGCCACAATTGCATTCTTACGTCCTACCACCAACGACTCTATTACATAAGGGAGGTTGTTGATCTTGTCCTCAATCTCTTCGGGATATATATTCTGACCGCTACCTGTAAGAATCATATTCTTGCAACGGCCCTTGATGAAGAGGTTCTCGTTCTTGTCAAGAAGACCCATATCACCGGTCTTGAGCCAGCCATCCTTTGTAAATGCAGCCTTTGTAGCCTCCTCGTTGTTGTAATAGCCGAGCATCACGGCATCACCCTTAACTTGAATTTCTCCAAGTACACGACGTGGATTGGCAGAATCTATGCGCAGCTCAATAGGATGAGCCTTTGTACCGCAAGAGTACTTCACATACTCGCTCTTGTCGCGGTAAGAGATAAGCGGACCGCACTCTGTCATACCATAACCCACCACATACGGGAAGTTCATTCTCTTGAGCAAATCCTCAACCTCACGGTTGAGTGCTGCACCACCGATGATAAGACCTGTCGTGAAACTGTTACCGAATGCGGCAAGCAAAGACTTCTTGATCTTGTTGAGGACAATCTTATCGAGACCGGGCACCTTGAGAAGTAACTTTGCAGGGAACTTTCGTGTTGCCGGGAACACCTTTGACTTGAAGATTTTCTCTATCACCAAAGGTACAGTGAGGAACATGAATGGCTTAACCGCACCAAGGCCACCCAACAAGCGTGCAGGTGTGGGCTTGCCCGGCATCACATGTACGTGGCAACCGCTTGAGAGCGGGAAGAGCACGTCGAATGTCTGTCCAAACATGTGGGCCATAGGAAGGATTGCGAATATGTGACCACCCGCAGCTACAGGAATCTCGCGCTGCGCGAACTCAAGGTTTACAGAGAGTGAACGGGCTGGAAGGACAACACCCTTTGATGTTGCACTTGTTGTACCTGATGTAAAACTGATTTCTACAACAGCCTCCATATCACGCTCGTCACCCTTGTAGTCTACATCGTTCACGCCAAGGCCAGATGGATAGAGCTCATTGAAGTGCTTGTCCATATTATCGTGTGCCTCATTCAACGCTTTGACAGATGCATGGGCAACAGAAATATCCTTTATATTTACAATACCGGCAAAACCATCTGTCTTCTCGAACATCTCGATGTTCGCTACATTATCCTTGAGTCCGTTGATTGCAATATCATCGGCAAGGAGCATCTTGCATTCAGAGAATGAGCCTAACTCTGCAACAGCCGAAGGGATAAAGTCCGGAAGGAAAGGTACTGTTACAGCATCATATGTCAATGTCGCAAAATAGGCATTCACCCACTCTGCAGAGTTGCGTGCATAAAGTGCAACCTTGTCGCCTTTCTTTATGCCGGCCTCTTTAAATAGGATATGGTATTTTGCAATACATTCTGCCATTTGGGCATATGTGTAGGTAACACCACCGAAATTGGTAACTGCCGGAGAGCTCCAGTTTGATTTAACCGATTCGTTAAAAATGCTAATAAAGTGCTTCATAAAACGTAATTTGTTTGTGGAAAATCCCTCACACAATGCCTAACAGGCAATGCAATGAGGAAAGTACTTTAATTATTTTGCAAATATCAACTTATTTTTCAAAAAAGCAAATATCTTCTATACCGATTAACTCAAAATGTACATTATTTTATTAATATCAAGTACAAACACCACACAAAATTAACTCTTGTTAACACTTATGGCGAAATTATTTAAACTTTCATTAAAAAAGACTCCTCGGCTTCACAGCCAAAGAGCCTCACAATCAATCTTCTATAAATATATATTAATATAATATATGCATTTAACACATTAAATACTTATTTATACATAAACCTTTTGATACTCAATTTAGGAGTCTTCTCAAATGGTTCAGCCATCATTTCGCAGGCAGTAATCTTGCTGTATGCAGGCAATTTTGCATTAAGTCCAAACACTTCGGCCTCAATCTTGCCCTGCAAGTCGACCTGTGGTATATTAGCATCGGCAACAGCATCGGCATTTGCTACCACCAGTGCCACCAGTCCGTGCTTGCGGCCTACAACGAGTGACTCTGCAACAAAAGGCAACTGGTTAATGAGGTCCTCAATCTCCTCAGGGTATACATTCTGTCCGTTGGCTGTAAGGATCATATTCTTGCAGCGGCCCTTGATGAAGATATTCTCGTTCTTGTCCATAAGACCCATATCACCGGTCTTGAGCCAACCGTCGGCAGTGAACGCCGCCTTAGTAGCCTCTTCGTTCTTGTAGTAACCCGACATTACAGAATCACCCTTTGCCTGGATTTCACCGGGAACATTTGCTGGATCCTCTGAATCAATACGGATATCGACTCCCGGATGTGCAACAGCACCACAAGAACGTGCTACAAAATCCTCCCATTTTACATAACTGAGCAGCGGGCCACACTCTGTCATACCATAACCGACAGTGTACGGGAATTTAATTTTCTGCATCACGGTCTCTACTTCCTTGTTGACTGCAGCACCACCAAGAATTATACCACCTTTTGTGACATTACCTCCGAATGTATCGATAAGGGTCTGACGCACCTTCTTATATATAATGGACCTCAAGCCGGGGATTGCAAGCATGATGCGCATCTTGGTAGTATGCAATAGAGGCATCACCTTTCCGCGGAAAATCTTCTCGATAAGAAGCGGTACTGTAAGGAACATATATGGCTTGACATCAGCCAGTGCCTTCAACAAACGGGCTGGAATTGGTTTCTCGGTAAATATATTGATGTGACAACCGCAAGCGAACGGATATACAAAATCAAATATCTGGCCAAAAATGTGCGCAAGTGGCAGAATTGAGAGGATTTTATCATCGTTGGATGCAGGAATATGGGTAATCGCAAAATCCACGTTAGAAGATATCGAACGCGCTGTAAGCATCACACCCTTTGGAGAACTGCTGGTACCTGATGTGTAGCTGATTACAGACAATGCATCAAGGTTATCCTTTGAATAGTCAATAGCATTCGGAGTCACACCGTTAGGGAAACGTGCCGCAAAGGATTTCTCTACAGTCTCCACTATACCATCAAGCTTTCCGTTGCAATTTTCGGCAATGGAGAAATCAATGATATTCATAAGACCACAGAAATCGGCAAATCCCGAAAATTGCGGGAGAATATTGTCACGCTTGAGGTTGCCGAGAATAGCATCGTCAACAAGCAACAGACGGCTGTCGGAAAGACGTGTAAGGTCGGCTATGTTCTGTGGAAGGAAGTCGGGCAACAATGGAACACATACGGCATCGTAAGTAACTACAGAGAAATAGGCTACACACCACTCGGCGCAGTTACGTGCACACAATGCAATCTTTTCACCTTTCTTGATTCCGCATTTTTCAAACAGGATATGCATCTTCTCTATTTCAGATGCAACCACACCATATGTCAACGTGTTTGCTCCGTAGTTGCTTAAAGCCGGACGGTTCCAGTTGGCCTTTATAGATTCATCTATTAATGACAAATAGTGTCTCATAACTCTTTGAAATATATTAATTTGAACAAATTATCTTTTAGTTATACATAAAACGTTTGATACTCAGTTTCGGAGTCTTTTCAAACGGCTCTGTGCGCAATTCGCAACGGGCAATTTGGCTGTATGGAGGCAACTGGGCATTAAGCGCGAAGACACCTGCCTCTATTGTCTCCTGGACCTTATCTTCAGGAACACCGGCAGCCTTCATGGCATCCTTATCAACAACAATCAAGGCAACAAGAGCATGGTTACGTCCAACAACAAGCGACTCAATTACGTAAGGTTGTTGATTTATAAGGTCTTCAATTTCCTCGGGATAGATATTCTGTCCACTACCTGTAAGGATCATATTCTTGCAACGGCCTTTGATGAACACAGTACCGAAACGGTCCTGAATACCCATATCTCCGGTCTTGAGCCAGCCATCATTAGTAAACGAATTCAATGTAGCCTCCTCATTCTTATAATAACCCAGAGTAACGACATCACCACGCACCTGAATCTCTCCAGGTATCTTCGCCGGTCTGTCGGAATCTATACGTAATTCTATTGTAGGAGCAGCAATACCGCCCCTGTCATCAATTGATGGATGAGAAGAAGCAACATAACTGATAAGCGGACCGCACTCTGTCATTCCGTAACCGACTGCGTAAGGTATACCTATTTTCTTCATAACCTTATCCACATCCTTACTGATAGCTGCACCACCGATAAAGAAGCCGGCCTTGGCAAGGTTTCCACCGAATGTTGCAATTATGGTATCGCGTACTTTCTTAAATATCAGCTGGCGTACACCGGGAATGGAAGTAAGAAAACGCATGGCAGGCTTGTTGAGTGTAGGGATAACCTTTGAGCGGAAAATTTTCTCAATTAACAATGGAACTGTCAAGAAGATAAATGGTTTTACATCAGCCAAAGCTTTAAGCAAGCGTGCAGGTACAGGTTTCTCTGTAAAAATGTTTATGTGACATCCGCAAGAGAAAAGCAACAGGAAGTCAAAAGCAAGACCGAAAATGTGTGCGAGCGGTAGAATAGACAACGTATTGCCCGGCTCATTAACAGCAATAGGCACCAGCTTACGGCCAATCTCAACATTCGCTGATAAAGAACGGGCTGGCAACATAACACCTTTTGGAGAGCTGCTTGTACCCGAGGTGTAGCTGATTACCGAAAGGTCATCGAGGCCATCCTGCTGATAACCCAGGTCTGCAACAGAAAAACCGGCAGGATATTCCTTATTATAAAGAGCATCCAAGTCTTCTTTTGTTACATTAATCAAGGTATCACAACCAATTATTGGTTCATAACTTACAATGTCAACAACGCCGATAAAACCTTTACCGTCCGAAAGCTTTTCAAGCGAGTTGCTGCGCTTGAGACCATTGAGAATATTTACATCTACAAGCAGAAGTTTGCTGTCGGACAATTTTGTCAGATGCGCAATGTTTTCAGGGAGAAAATCCGGTAACAACGGTACAACTACCGCCTTATAGCTTGCTATCGCAATGAAAGCTATACACCATTCAGCCGAGTTTCTGGCTGCAATTGCGACATGGTCACCTTCTTTCACTCCACATTTCTCGAATAATATCTGTAATTTGGCAACGTTGCCTGCAATTTCTCCGAAAGTATAACTTTTTGCACCGTAATTGGTGACAGCCGGCTTGTCCCAATTATTCCTGATAGCATCTTCAATATAATAAAGAAAATGTTTCATAATGATATTTTATTAAGTGTTTTAAATGTCAGTGCGCACTATATTCTTACGATTTTCACGCGATTTCTACACAAAGGTCGCATTTCGTTTCCAAACAACAATATTTTCGCGCTATACACATGCTATTGTTGGCAAATTTTGGAAATATGTGGCGAAAATAGTGTATATGTGGTGAAATTTTGTATTAAAACATGTGATTTCACCGTTATTTTAAGGATTTTCACCCCACAATAAGAAGAGCGTCAAATAAAACATGTACAATCTTCAGCGCCCATGGATATCAAAAGAATTTATTGCAAAAAAGTGTTTTCAAGCATATTTGTTACATTGCCAAAAAAATGCGAAATTTTGTGCACGAAAAATTAGGTTTTATAAATAAAGGGACTAACTTTGCAACTAAAGAGACAACAATTTTATGGAGCGAAGCGCTGATTGCGCCACTCTACACCATTAAAAACTGCTATTATGGAAAAGGAGATTAAATTCAGTTTAGTTTACCGTGACATGTACCAATCATCGGGCAAGTTCCAACCCCTTGCAGAACAGCTGGAGAAAGTTGCCCCGGCAATCATAGAAATGGGATGCTTTGCCCGCGTTGAAACCAACGGCGGAGCATTCGAGCAGGTGAATCTCATGGCAGGAGAGAACCCCAACAATGCTGTAAGACGTTTTACCAAACCTTTCAACGAAGCAGGAATACAAACCCACATGCTTGACAGGGCACTCAACGCACTGCGTATGTTCCCGGTACCTGCCGACGTAAGACGCCTTATGTACAAGGTAAAGAAAGCACAGGGTGTTGACATCACACGTATCTTCTGTGGTCTTAACGACTCACGAAACATAATACCTTCAATCAAATACGCACTTGAGGCTGGAATGATTCCGCAGGCAACACTCTGCATCACAAGCTCCCCTATCCACACCGTTGAATACTACAGTGAATTGGCCGACCAGCTTATTGAAGCCGGTGCTACAGAAATCTGTTTGAAGGACATGGCCGGCATAGGCCGCCCTGCATTCCTGGGCAGACTGACAAAGAGCATAAAGGACAAGCATCCGGAAATCATAATCCAGTATCACGGCCACAGTGGCCCAGGCCTCTCTATGGCATCAATCCTTGAGGTATGCAAGAACGGTTGCGACATCATTGATACAGCTGTTGAACCACTCTCATGGGGAAAGGTTCATCCGGACATCATCAGCGTTCAAGCAATGCTTAAAGATGCAGGATTTAAAGTTCCGGAAATCAACATGAACGCATACATGAAGGTACGTAGCCTGACACAGGAATTCATTGACGATTGGATGGGTGTTTTCATGGACAAGAACAACAAGTTGATGAGTTCTCTGTTGCTCACAAGCGGACTCCCCGGTGGCATGATGGGTTCAATGATGTCCGACCTTGCAGGTGTACATAAGGGAATCAACGGAATCCTCCAGAGCAAGGGCAAACCTACGTATACTCTTGACGAGCTTATGGTAGAGCTTTTCAATGAGGTTGCATACGTGTGGCCACGTGTGGGCTATCCCCCACTCGTTACCCCGTTCAGTCAGTATGTAAAGAACATTGCATTGATGAACCTTCTTTCTAACGCACAGGACGAACCACGATTCAGCCGGATGGACGAAAGCATGTGGGGTATGATTCTTGGAAAGAGCGGACGCCTGCCCGGCGAGGTTGCCCCCGAGATTGTAGAACTTGCTAAAGAAAAAGGGTATGAGTTCACGACCGCCGACCCACAGAGTTTCTATCCCGATGCACTTGACAAGTACAGCAAGGAGATGGAAGAACTTGGCTGGGACAAGGGACAGGACGACGAGGAACTTTGGGAATTTGCTATGCATGAACGCCAGTACCGAGACTACAAGAGCGGAGTTGCAAAAGAGCGTTTCCTTGCAGACATCGAAAAGGCCAAAGACAGCGAAATGGCAAGCAAGGGTGTAAGCATTGAGGAGATCAAGGCTATAAAGCATGCCAAGGCCGATCCTATCGTAGCACCGGAGAAGGGTCAGGTTATATGGGAAGTGGCTGTAAGCGGTGAGTCAATGCCTCCTGCTATCGGCAGCCACGTGAAAGCCGACGAGATGTTCTGCACAATCATAACTCCTTGGGGACAGTTACAACCGGTAGCAACCGGCTTGGGCGGTCGCGTAATAGAAGTTTGTGCAAAGCAAGGCGCTCTGGTAAACCGCGGCGAAGTGATTGCATACGTCCAGCGTGACGAACTTTTCAATTAAGATTGCCGGATTAAAGATATCCCGGGGGAGTGTGTCGCGACACACTCCCCTGTCTTGTAACATCGCAATACGGATAATGAGCTGACAATACTTCCTGAACACAAAGCATCATGCCTTAATAAATGCATCATGTATAATTTTACACAACATTTTGAATAATTCTTGACAAGAAACAGAAACTGTCACAATCAGGAACAAATACAAAAAAATACATCTCAAAGGATATATTATGACCAATAGCACAATCTTTTAACCAAAGAAAAAAGGCTTTTTTTGACATTTTATAAGCATGATTCATTTTTTTCATTATAAAAGTAATAATATTACAAAAAAAAGTTAACTTTGCGAATATTCACACAAACGCAGGAATAATGAAAAGATTCTTCTACCTTTTAGCAGCATTGGTGTTCAGCGTTCATCTTCAGGCCCAGAATGATGAGATGAATGATGCGCGCAAAGCTTTCGAAGATGACATCAATCTAATGAAAGACTCATTCAACATAAGTGCTGAAAAAGCACGTAAGGAATATGAGAAATACGAAGCCAAAATGCGTGCGGAATACAACCAATATGTCCGCTCCATAAGGAACGTGTGGGGAAATGACAACACCATAGATGACACCCCTACCGAATGGGTAGAATATGCCAGAGATTTCAAATCACGTTCCATCGTCGATTTCGACAAGGGCAATATCGATGTAGAGATAATCCTGGATGACGTGAATGACAATGACTCCACGGAAATTGAAAGACGTCTGGCAGAAGCCATTGAAGAGATGTTGAACAGCAGGGGAAACAGTTGTCCTTTCGGTTCCAATATCGACAAAAACCTCCCTCTTACCAAAGCTCCTATCCTCGAAGGCATAGTTGACCTTTCAGCTTATAATATTAGCGAAGTACAACAGGCGACGACTGGTGGCAAAAAAAACAAGAAGCTTCCACCGGCACCAAAAACAAAGGGTAAAGAGCTAGTATTCAACGATGAGGAGACAGAAAAAGATTCTGAAAACGGAAAAGGAGAGGCTATAGCCAAAGACAAGAACAAGAAACGCGAGGATGCAAGACTGATTGCCGAAGAGAAAAAGCAAAAGCGCGAAGAGGCTCTTGAGAAAGCAAAAGAGAAAAACAAAAAGCGTGAAGAGGAAAGGCTGATTGCAGAAGAGAGCAAGAGAAGACAGGAAGAGGCCTTGAAAGCAGCAAAGGCAAACAGGCTTGACACCAAACAGGTTGCGCAGACAATTGCCAAGCAGAGCAAGAAGACAAGTACTACTATCAAGGGCGACGACAACAAGAACCGCAAGGTTGTTAAAGTGCAGATGGCTCTTGTAAGCGATAACATTTCCAAGAATGCAGCTCTTTACAAGGATTACGTAAAGGCCTATTCACAGAAATTCCAGATAGAAGAGCCGCTTATCTACGCAGTCATGGAACAGGAGTCACGTTTCAACCCCGAGGCTACAAGTTGGGTGCCGGCATACGGTCTCATGCAGCTTGTACCCAAGTCAGGAGGTCTTGATGCATACAACTACGTCTACAAGAAACAGTGGGTTCCGACAAGAAGCTACCTTTTTGTACCGCACCAGAACATTGAGCTAGGAACAGCATACCTCAGGATACTGATGAACCAGTTCGCCAAGGTTACCGACCCTGAGTGCAGACGCCTATGCGTGATAGCCGGTTACAATACCGGAGCCGGAAACGTAAGCCGTGCCTTTACCGGAAACACAAACCTCAAGAATGCCATTCCGTTGATAAACAAATACAGCTACAAGGAACTTTACAACCACCTTACAAACAAGCTGAACACAGAGGAAGCAAGAAATTATGTGAGCGGAGTGAGCAAAAGACGTGAGAAATACCTGAAATAAAAACAACACACAAACACACACCGATATGTTTTGTCCTGAATGTGGAACAAGAATAGAAGATACGGAGCGCTTCTGCCCCGAGTGCGGAACAGCCGTTGAGAATACCGCAGAAGAGGTATCTGCTTCCGAGCCATGCAATGAACCGGAAAGCAGTAAAGGAGAGTCACGCGACTTTATAATCAGTTGCATCATTCTCACGAACATCGAGCGTCTTGCCGAGACACTCGACACCGACAAGGAAAGCATTTCAGAACTTCTGGACCAGTTTATCGAAATTAAAAAGGGTGCCGGCATACGCTACAGGCTTGCCGACGTGAGCAACTACACATATTTCAAGACAGGATTCCTCGGTACAAAGAAAAGAGTATCCCTCAACGCGAAGAGCACATTGTGGGAGCATACCGACATTCTGCTTGACATACACACACACGAGAAGTCTAAGAAGAAGGAAAAGATGTCGGAATACCTTTTCATTATTGGAGGAAACGATGTAATACCTATGCCATGCACAAAGAATTATGTGGCTCATAACAAAGACAACAAGACTGTAGACAGCGATATCCTATACTCTTTCCCATACGGCAGCGAAATGCACGCGTCACTTGAGAATCTTGAGATATTCAAGTACGACCAGCTTTTCCATGTAGGACGTCTGCCGTTCGGCAAAGACTCGACAATCGATGACCTGCGCGATTACCTGCAACGTGATATAGAATACACCTATGGTATACCGTTTACCGAGGCATACGGCCAATGCGACCCCAACTGGAAGAATGTATCGGCCAAGGTGGCACAGGAATCATCATTGAGTGATTTTATGCGCAATTTCGATGGAAGGGTTGCAGCGGAATTCTATCACAGGAGAATGATTCTATCCCCAATGGTTGATATAAACAACCTCAACCAGATATTCCATACAGAGGCATCACTATACTACTACAATATGCATGGCAGCAACGCCCTCAACAACCCGTACTACCACGGACAGGACGTTACTGACAAGAATTACTGGGTAGCCGGCCTCTCACCCAAATACATGACGATGGCACAACAGCCCAATATCGTATGTACAGAAGCGTGTTACGGAGCACGTTTCATCGGACTCGAAAAGAGCCAGAGTATGATGCTTTCATCCATATTCAGCAACACCATGGCCTTTCTAGGCTCTTCACGTGTATCATGGGGACAAGGTGACAACGGAGCTACCAGCCCAAATGCAGTTCATGTCAGCAACGCCGATATCATGGCATTGGTGTTCATAAATGCGGTTCTTCAGGGGTACAATGTGGGAACAGCATTGTTCATAGCACGCAATGCCGTATACAAAAGCGACCAGCCCGGTAACCCCAATACAGCACTCACAATAGTAGAGTTCAACCTATTCGGTGACCCTACCCTGTTCTTGACAGCCGAGGAAAAGAGCTATACCGGCAAGGGAAGCAAGAATATTGAAATAAAGGAAGCAGAGACAAAGCCTTTTGCCGACAATGACACAAAGCTGGGATATACCCGTGAAGATATAAAGAATGAGAGTGAACAGGGAGATATGTCATTGTTGCAACAGGTGCGCAGCGCCGTGAATGCCAACATAATGCATATCCACGAGATTATCGGCAAGCACTTGTACGAGGCTTACAACATCGAGCCGCGTCCGGCCGAAAGCATCTTCAAGATAAGATACGCTAACGGTAGTGAAGAATACCACTTCAACTACAAGGTATCGCAGAAGAGTGACGATGTACAACAGTACTATTCTGTCACCGCGTCAGCCGACGGAGATATAAAGAGAGTACAACAGAGCAAATAAAATTCAAAAACCTAATACTATGAACTGCCCATACTGTAACGGAGCTATCAAGCCAGGAGCAAAATTCTGCGTTCACTGCGGAAAGAAGATCGAGACAGAAGCGAATGTGGTACAACAGAGCGAAGCTGTAAAGAGCGAGAACAATGTATGCCCACAATGTAACAATATCCTGAAGCCCGGTGCAAAGTTCTGCACGAAGTGCGGAACACGCATCTCCACAGACGCTAAAATAAACAACAAGCCACTCCCCCAGGACATGGACAGCGCAAACGAGCGTATATTCTGGAACATCCAGCCCGGACAGGTTGCACGTGTCATAAGCGAATCGGAGTTTGCATCATACAATAAGATAAAAGGAGTCATTGTTTCGGAAGGCACAACAGCCTACATCCGCGCCAACGGCCACACTATAGCAAGTATAAGCGGCGGAACATACGACTTCGAGTATGACAGTGCAGCACAGCCCAGTGAAGGGATCGTGAAGAGAGCCTGGAGCTTCATTACCAGCCTCTTCGAGAGCAAGAAGAAAAAGGAAGAGAAAGAGAAATCCGAGGGTGAGGATATTTATATGCAACAGCAGAAGGCTATCATTGAGAATGCTAAACGCGGTGCGGCATTTTCAGTTGTCATTCTCCTTAACAAGGCATTCCCCTTGCTCATTGGAGCCAAACAGCCATCCCTTGATGACTACAAGACATTCAAGCCCATGCAGGTTGCGACCAAATATGCGACTGTAGGTCTAGGATTCAATGCATATTTCACCATCAATGACCACAACCGTTTCATCACCCACTATCTGACAGACAAGCAGGTACTGAACACTACCCTGATCATTGATGAGATTGCAGATACAATCAGAGTGACACTTGAGAACGAACTGTATGACGAGGAGCTCAAGAGCAACCGTATACCGAAGGAACTTCACGACAGGATAAAGGCAAGTGTAAATGAGATAAGTGCTGAAGCATTCTTCGGCATATCATTGGTTCGCATTGTCGAGATTTCTGCCGAGAACGCCGACATTGAGCGTTTCTGCGCGTTGAGCCGTGAGATGTACCTTTCGGAGCAGGAGCTTGACTATCTGCGTCGTACCAATGACTTCAAGAACCGCCTTGCAGACACGCAGAACAGCCAGCGCCTCCAGGAGGCCCGTAGTGAAGTTGAGTTGCAGAGAGCATTGGATGAGATCAACCGTGACAATATCCTGCGTCAGGACGAGATGCAGAAGTTCGAGTATCTCCTCAAGAACGAGCGTATAATACGCGAGGCACGAAGCGACGCTGAACGCGAGGCAGCCTTTGACGAGATTGAAAGGACAGGTCTCATACGCCGCGAGGAGATGAATGCCCTTCGCGACAAGCTGAAGACCGAGGAGTACCAGCGCGGAACAGCACTTGCCATGATGCAGCTGCGTGACAGCATAGAGTTCGAGCGCGTTCGTCTTGAAGGTGAAGCCGACAAGGCTGTCACAATTGCCAAGAAGCAGATTGAGGTGCAGATGGTACACGACGATTACGAGGACTCACGTTTCTACAAACAGCTTGAGAAGGAGCGCGCGGCTGCCAACGCAGGCCTTGACATAGAACAGCGCAAGCGAGATATGGATTTCAACGATGCCAAAAGGCAGAGTGAACTTGAGCGCGATGAGGACGATGCCCAGCTAAGACGCTTCCTGGAGATGCAGCGTGCCGAAGAGGAGGCAAAGCAGAACCAGCGCCGGCACGAGGCCGATCTGGAGAAAGCCCGCATGCAGCACACCCAAGAGATCGAGCGTATGAAGTGGGACAGAGAGTTGAGCGACGAGCAGGTATGGGCACTCACCGGTGGCGAACAGGCAACAGCATACGCCCAGAGCAAATACAATGCCGAAGCCGAGCGTCGTGCACAGGAACGCGTCGATGCAGAGCGTGCAAAGCGTGACGAGGCATACGAGCGTATGGAGGAACGTATGTTCAAGATGATGGAGATGGCCATGAACAGCGGCCGTGACACACAAAGGGCCGAGGAGGAAGCACGTCACGCACAAGAACAATTGGCCGACAGAGAGCGTCAGATAAATGAGCGTGATGAGCGTATACGCCGTCAGGAAGGACGTATGGACACAGCATACGACAGAGCGCTTGACTACACCACGCGCAACAACGTTGCTCCTGTACATCAGCCGGTACAGGCACCACAGCAACCACAACAGCCTGTACAGCAGCCACAGCAGATGCCACAGGCTCCGGTAGCCCCCAAGGGTAATGCCGTATGTCCCGAATGCGGGGCAGAACTCGAGCCGGGCAGCCGTTTCTGCGACCAGTGTGGAGCCAACCTGTAAGAAACCACTAATTTAAGGAGATATGGATGTAACAAAAGGTAAAATATCAATCGTCACCGCATATGAAGGTTCAAAGTCAGAAGGTAAGATTGCGGTTCTGACAACAGTCGAAGGTGAGGACTATACACTCTACCGTTCAGGACGTATGCCGCAGGGAGACACATTCTTTGTACCAATGGACGGCAAGGAAGCCGATGTCACAGGCAGCATAGAAGATAACGGATATATATGCGTCGAATCTGTAACCACAGCCGACGGGACGATATATGATTCAGCAACATACAACCCCACCCAGGTTGTATCCAAGCCGATATTCATATCAGTCAACGAGGACAATCCACAGACTCCCGAACCCCCAAAAGAGCATGGAAAGAAAAAACGTCTTCCAAGAAAAATCAAGAAACAGTTAAAGAAACAATCAAAAAACATACGATAATGAGCGAGAAAAGATTTTGTCCCGAATGTAATGCCCCCATTAACGATGAAGATAGATTCTGCGACAACTGCGGCGCATCTCTCATCGGCATTACAGACAACAGCAATACAGGCAACAGCAGTACAGAAGAGAATGTAGGAGCCATCTCTACCAACCGCGATACTGAAGGTGACAACATCGTACGCAGCAACATAACAGGCGGCGTTACCAAGACCACCAACACTACCACGAACAACAACCTGACCACAAACAAGGTAGACAACTCCACATCAACGGTAACCAACAACTCGACAGTAAACAATGCATCATCATCGGTTGACAACTCTACCGTAAATAACACCACCATTGTGATGAACGGTAAAGCCGATGCTGAATTCTGCGAAGTCTGCGGTAATCCGTTCGAAGGAAAACATGCCCGCTGTCCCAAATGTGGCAAAAGTATCTGCTTCAACTGTAAGGTAAAAGGCAAGAACCGTTGCGTTGAATGCGAGAAGAAGGCTGTCAACGAGTACCGTCTGGCATTCCAGGAATTGCTTATGACCACCAATGGAGAAATTGGTGTAGCAGGCAGACAGATGATGTACCGCAAGGCACAGGAGCTTGATGTTGAAGACAAGAAGAAGAGCATTGAAGCTGAGCTCGTTGAGATGTACAAGCCCAAACAGAAGGCCGAACAACCGACAGTAATACCGGCGGCTCCTACAGCAACAAGACAGCAGCAGGCAAGCCGTCCGGCGCAGACTGAAAAAGGTGTAGGCTCAATAAGCGGTGGCACGGTCATACAGCCACCTGTAAGCAACACCAAGAAGGAGAGCGGAAGCTCGAAGAGTTTGATGTTCATTATATGCGGTGTTGTCATTGCTGCCGCAGCATTCTTTGTATTGAGTGGCGGTGATAAAGACAAGCCTTCGGCAGAGCCCAAAGAAGCAGCCGTTGTAAATGAGGTGAAAAAAGAGATGACAGCACAGGAGCCTGCAAAAGAGGCTGAAAAAACAGTCAAGACTGCAGAAGCAGTAAAGGAGACACCGGCCAAGGAAACAGCTGCAAAAAGCGAACCCGCTGTCAAGGAGACACCTAAGCCCGCTCCTGCCGTCGACAAGAACTACACAGCCGGCATGGAGGCATACGACAAAGGCAACGGCCGTGAAGCGTTGAAGTTCTTCGAGAAGTCAAACAGTGCAGAATCATTGTATATGATAGGACTCATATATGAAAGCGGATGCGGTTCAATATCCAAGAACCCGATGAAAGCTGTCCAGTATTTCAAGAAAGCAGCAAAACTGGGACACGAGGGTGCAAAGGCAAGAATATAAAAAATATTAACAACAAATACCAACTATTATGCAAAAAAAATTATTATCTTTAATTTTGTTATGCTTCATAAGCATAAGTGCATTTGCTCAGAAGGAGTATATAGTAATTAAACCGTCAACAAAGGGTAATGATGTAAAACAGGAAGTTTGTGACAGAGTACATGCAGCAGTTGTCAATTCAATTGTAGAGAGTAAACGATTCAATGTTGTTGATGAGAATCTTTCATCAACTGTTCCCGGTGATCAGACAAAATATGCACTTGAGACCAATGTAAGAAAACTTTCATCAATAAAGACTGTTGTCGAGGGCAAGACCTGCTACAAAGGAACGGTAGCCTGTTCTGTAAATGTCATCAACATTGAAACTAATACTACTGCAGCAACACTGAATATTGAATATACTGCGTCTATTACAGATGAGACTCCGGAAGAAGCCGAAGAGTATGTTTTGTCAACAATTGATGACGAAATGAAGAATTTCCTCATAAAGGAATTTCCGCTCATCGGTGAGATTTACAGTGATAACGCCGTAGTAAAAGGAAAAAAGCTGAAAGAATGTTACATTTCTCTTGGCAGTGAGGACGGTATCAAGAAAGGTGACCGCTTTACCGTTCATGAAGTCAATACAATAGTAGGCAAAGAAGTTGAAGGCAAATCTATCGGTCGACTGAAAGTTGTTGAAGTTTACGATGATATGGCTCTATGTGAAGTCACATGGGGAGAAAAGAAGGTAAAGGAGGCTATGGACCGTTATATCGAAGACAGCAATGATGACACAGAGACAAAAAGATTAAGAGCAAAGATGTCTCTCAACATTGTTGACAAGGTATTTGACGCAATATAATTTTAAAAGTAAAAAGATATGAATATCAAGAAAATATTATTCACAATCTCTTTGATGTTTGCTGTACAGGCAATCTCTGCACAGCAGTATCTCAAGAACGTCACTCTTGATTCCGATAACGGCTTATATGCGACTTTTATCTCCGAAGGCAAAGCATCGGATAAAGGTGATGTGGAGGAGAATGCCATCAAATCAGTTTTCTACACTCTTATTTATGAGGGTGTAGAAGGCATCAATGATGGTGAACCGATACCACAGGGTGATTGCAAGAGCAGCTTGCTCAATTCATTCTTCAACAGTAAGGAACACTACAAGAACTACCTTAGAGCTGATGATACAGAGACCATCAACAAGCCCAAGAAGGTAAACGGTGTCTACCGTGGTACATACAGAGTGACAGTCGAGATCAAGCGACTGATAAAAGATCTTGACTGCCAGGAGACAGCACTTCCCATGCCACGTATCATGGTCGTTCCTTTCAAGAAGGACGAGAATGAGAGCTACAAGGATATCCTCAACAACGACCGCAACCTCCGCGCTGCAGTCAATGAGGTCATACGAGGCTTCAATGAAGAGAATATCGCGACACAGAACGTTTCTGCCCTCGACCGTTTACAGAAGAGAACAGATGCATACACCTCGGGAGCTGCGAACTCCAATGAAAGGATGTTGTTGCGCAGTGCCGACGCCGATGTATATGTAGAGGTAGATATGGAAATCGTCGAGGAGGGCAACGGCAAGAAAGTGTCCCTCATCATGGGTGCATATGAAACCGCATCGCTCGTCAACTGGGCAAATGCCACATTCAGCAGCCGTATTTCCAACTCAAATGACATTGCTGCACTCAGCGTGGAGGCTTTGAAGAGAAACAACAACCTGAGAGGATTCCTTGACCAGATTGTCGAGGCATACAGGAAGCCCGCAAAGATGATGATTGAGTTTGCAGTCAGTGAGGATTCCGATGCAACCCTTTACGACCGTTGCAATGACGGCACTCGCCTTATGGAACACATCGAGACATGGATCAACCAGAATTCATACAAGCACCAGTACAGTTCGCAGGGAGGAAACAACTACTCAATCATATATGACAGGGTAGATTTCGCACGTGCGGACAAGAAAGGCAACAGACTCACAGCAAACAAGATTGCCATGGACCTGTGCGACGCACTGTATGAGAAAGGAGTTGAAAGTGACTTTGTGACCGAAGGACACAAGATAATCATTACCGTCGTTTCTGTTAATTGATAGACTATGAAAAAATTATTTCTGTTCATTATGGTTGCCTTGACTGGAGCATTCTATGCAAATGCCCAGAAGGCACCGTCATGGGTGTCCCAAAGACCAATTTCCGACAAGGACTATATAGGTATAGGAATGGCCTCCACGTCTGATGACAATTACATGGACAAGGCAAAACAGAATGCTTTGGCAGACATTGCATCACAGATTGCGACAAAAGTCGATGCAGAGGCGTTCATACATACCGTTGACGTTGACGGCAAGTCACGTGAGCTATTTGAGGAGAAGATAACCGGCACTATGTCAGCATGGGTCGAGGGAATAGAGATAAAGGATACCTACACAGGTGACGGCAAGCACTATGTATACTGTACACTCAACAAAGAGCTCTACAGGAAGAATGTCGAGGCACGCCGTTCCGATGCCATACAGAAAGGTAGTGACTATCTCAAGAAAGGCCGTACGGCCGAAGAGGAGCTGAACCTGACACAGGCCCTTTTCCTTTACGGCAAAGGTCTTGAGGCTGTAGAGCCATGGATTTTCATGGATCTCAATACAACCATCGGCAAAGAGAGAGTCAACCTGCCGGCAGAGCTGTACAATGCATACGTAAGTATCTTC
The DNA here is from genome assembly GCA_937900095.1 of uncultured Bacteroidales bacterium. Taxonomy (GTDB): domain Bacteria; phylum Bacteroidota; class Bacteroidia; order Bacteroidales; family Bacteroidaceae; genus HGM04593. The sequence goes on from CALCEC010000045.1 coordinate 26,878, forward strand.
GGAGGAATGGCCATCACCACCAATGTAAACAATATTGAGGCAGAGGCATTCAAGGTAATCAACATTCCTTTGGCAGCCTGCCTGTCAAAGAACGGTGAAGTTGTTCCCAACGTTAAGCTGAAAGCCTGGTTTGTACGTGGTGAAGGTACCATAACCCCACCGATAGAGACCGACATCAACGGAACATCGGAGTTCTATGTTACCAACATCACATCCAAGGATAAAGTACAGGAGATACGCATTGCAATAGACGACAGCTTTACCTCTACTCTTCCCCAGACATATCAGGAGCTTCTGAAGAAACAGAGCCTTCCTGTTGCAAAGGTAACCGTTTCACTTGCCAAAGGAGCAACTACAGCTTATGTTTACGCAAGTGACCAGAATGACCTCGAAGGAATCGAGAAAAAAATCAGTTCCCTCATCTCAAAGGACTTCTTCAAGCTTACCGAGGATGCCGACAACGCGGACTGCCTTGTCGAAGTCTCATCATCGTTGGATATGGGAAATGTAATCAGCGGTGCAAGCAACCTCAACACAAACTATTGTACAGTTACAGTCAAGGTCTACAACAACCACACCGACGAGCTTGTACTTGACTATTCGGTAGAGCGTGTCAAGGCCCTCTCTCCTACTGATGCCACAGTGAACGAGACATTGTCATTGTGTATCAATGAGGTCATGAAGCGTATTAAACGCAACTTGCCGACAAAGCTCAAGAATATGAACCTATAATATTCAGGATTATGAAAAAAATGACATTTATTTTAATGCTGGTGTTCACAGCAGTGACATTCAGCAGCTGCGGTTCAAAGAAATCACCTATCAAGACATACGTGACACCCTGCAGTGACTGCGTGAAGGTAAAAGACGCCTTGAGAGTATGGGCATCAGGAACATCGGACAGTGAGAATACAGCACGCAAGAAGGCACTCTATTCCGCATCTGCGGAACTTGCTTCAATACTGTCCAAGAAAGTCGAGACAGTAGCCGAGGAGTATACAGCGTCACTGAATAACGGAGAGCAGGGAGAGTCTAAGAGTTTCTTGAGCGAGAAAAGCATCATCACAGTCAAGAGTACAGTTGAAGGTGCTACAATTGTCTGTGACGAGTGGCATAAGGACAAGGAGACCGGCATGTACACCAACTACATTGTCCTTGAGCTGAAAGGAACAGATTTCCTCAAGGCACTTATGGATGAAATCAAGAAAGACAATTCAGCAGATGTCGACAATAAACTTCTTGAAGAGTTGTTCATGAAAAACATCAATAAGTAAATTAGAAGCTGTTTAAATTTATGTCCTTGAAATTTTTATAGGTCTTTTTTAGGATGTTTTTTCATTTTTCAAAGCCACGAATAAGCGAGTGCAAAGAAAGTTTACTTGCTTTGCCGAGCGAGAGTGGTTTCGTACAACAAAGGCGCATAGCGGGCTATGTAACTGCGAAAAAAGGGAAAACAGACAAAAAAGAGCATAAAAAGGCAAGCACAACTCGTGGCAATGTAATCATTTTTTTCGAAAGAAATTTAAACAGTTTCTTACTATATATTAAAAATTCGGGTGTGCCTCAATGACACACCCGATTTTTTAATATATAAGGGACATTATTCCTCAAAACCGTTAGGATTGTTCTTCTGCCAGTTCCAGCTGTCACGGCACATATCCTCGATACCGAACTGAGCCTTCCAGCCGAGCTCTGCCTCAGCCTTTGCAGGATTACAGTAGCAAGTAGCGATGTCACCCGGACGACGTGGCTTGATAGCATAAGGAACAGGAACACCGTTAGCCTTCTCGAATGCCTTCACAACGTCAAGCACTGAATAGCCGTGGCCTGTACCGATGTTGTAGATAGCGATACCCTTGTTCTCAACGATAGCCTTGAGGGCTGCAACGTGAGCACGAGCAAGGTCTACAACGTGGATGTAGTCGCGTACGCCTGTACCGTCGTGTGTGTCGTAGTCGTTGCCGAACACACCGAGCTCGGCACGCTTGCCCACAGCTGTCTGTGTGATGTAAGGCATCAGGTTGTTGGGGATACCGTTGGGGTTCTCACCGATGGTACCGCTCTTGTGTGCACCGATAGGGTTGAAGTAACGCAAGAGAACGATATTCCACTCGTTGTCGGCCTTCTGAACGTCCATAAGGACCTCCTCGAGCATAGACTTTGTCTGGCCGTAAGGGTTAGTGCAGTGGCCCTTTGGACACTCCTCTGTGATAGGGATGATGGCTGGGTCGCCATATACAGTTGCACTTGAAGAGAAAATCATGTTCTTGCAACCGTTCTTGCGCATAACGTCAACCAGAACGAATGTACCGTTCATGTTGTTCTCATAGTACTCAAGAGGCTTTGCGCAGCTCTCACCCACAGCCTTGAGACCGGCAAAGTGGATACAAGCATCGAACTTGTGCTCATCGAACACCTTCTGCAAGCCCTCACGGTCGCGGATGTCCACCTTGTAGAAAGGAACCTCCTTACCGATAATCTTTGCAACACGCTTCAAAGAGATAGGAGAAGAGTTGTCCAGATTGTCAACTACTACAGCCTCGTGACCGGCCTCTGTGAGCTCAATCAAAGTGTGGCTTCCTATGAAACCAGCACCACCAGTTAAAAGGATTTTCATTTTAGTAAGTGTTATAATGTTATAAGTTGTCGTAACAAGCCCAATGCCCCTTTGAGGGCATAAATTATCGCAAATTTAATGAATTTTATCCAATAGCAAAATAATTGGCAATAATTATTGAAAATTGTCCGTTTTGTCATGAATAATATGTACCTGTATATTTCAATTATTGAGCATATTTCGTTACATTTGCAGTATACGGAAACCCACAATGAACAAACACAACTATCACATAATAGCCATTGACGACAACATTGCATTGTTGCAGACACTGAAGGTTGTGCTCGGTGCGCATTTTGAATGTGTAGCAACAATCTCCGACCCTAAGATGATACAGGGAATCCTTGCCGGCGGCAATGTCGATGCGGTGCTGCTGGACATGAACTTCGACAACAGCAAGCTCGACGGCAGCGACGGGCTGTTCTGGCTCAAGATACTGAAAGAGCGGGAGAATGCTCCTGCTGTAATTCTGATAACGGCATTCGGTGACATTAACCTCGCCGTGGAATCCATGAAGCTTGGAGCCGACGACTTCGTCACAAAACCGTGGAACAACGAGGAACTGATAAACAAGATTGTGGGAGCCATAAGGAAAAACGACCTTGCAAAAGAGGAGCCTGAGCCAGACAACAGCACGCTCCAGGAGACCGAACGCGAAAGGATAGCATCGGTTCTGCTCGCCACACAGAACAACGTGTCACGCGCAGCAAAGATTCTGGGAATATCACGCAGGACATTATACAACAAGATTGCGAAGTATGGACTATAACGGCCCCGGGAACTCATTGGCAATACGCATTGCCATAGTGATACTGTTGACGGCATCCATAGTGTTGTGTGCCGTTTACGATGCCGGCATACCTGCTGTTGCCGTTCTGTCATTGCTTCTCATTTATGCCATCCGTAACCTCTGGAAGCATATACGCTACCCCATTGAGCAAGTGCAGTATTTTCTTCTGTCGTTACGTTGCGGCGAGCGCATGATACGCTTCCCCAAGAGCCGCGACTCGGTACTAAACGACATGTACGGGCAGATGAACGATATAATAAAGCTATACTACAGCAACAAGGTAGAGATTGAGACAAAGAAAGACTATTACGACCGCATATTGCGTATTATGACACACGAGATACGCAACACCGTTACTCCCATCATATCGCTCTCCGAGCATTATATGCAGAACAGCGGCACACTCTCCCCAGAGGAAATAAAAGAGGGGCTTGCGATTATAAACACACAAAGCAGCAACATAAAATCCTTTCTGGACTCTTACCACACACTCACCCACTTGCCCGAACCGGAATTCAGGTCCGTGGACACTGCAGAGCTGTTCAATGATGCCTGGCAGTTGCTTCAAGGAGAGAACGGCGGTGAACGTATCGAGGTGTTGTGCACTAATGTAAGGATCAATGCCGATCCTGTACAGATGCAGTTGCTAATAATCAATCTGCTGCGTAATGCAATGCAGGCAATAGAGGGTTATCCCGACGGAAAGATTGAGGTCCGCGCCAGCATAAGCAACAAACAGCCGTTCATTTCCATCAGCGACAACGGTTGCGGCATACCGCCCGAGAAGTTAGACTGCATCTTCCAGCCATTTTATACTACCAAGAAGAACGGTAGCGGAATCGGCCTCAGCCTCTGCCGTCAGATAATGCTGCTGCATGGCGGCGAACTCACAGTAGAGAGTAACCCGCAAAAGAGGTCAACCACATTCCTAATGACATTCCCCGCAGCAGAATAAAACAAGACTCTGTTTTGCCATTGGTTCGCTACGCTCCAGCATGACATTGTTCGCGGTTTTTTGAGATCCCTCGTCGCTACGCTCTGTCGGGATGACAAGTCCGCGTATTTGTCATTTCGACGACTGCAAGGAGGAGAAATCTCTATTCTCGCGTTGTTGGGATGCATGACTTCAGCCCTTCGGGCGTCGACTGTTGGTTCGCTACGCTCCAGCATGACATTGTTCGCGGTTTTTTGAGATCCCTCGTC